>CAZGVQ010000426.1:0-3856 GCA_964529355.1 uncultured Acidimicrobiales bacterium | reverse complement strand
CGATGTAGCAGACCATCAGTTCAACGGTGGATCGATGCAGTTGTTCGTTCCGCCACCGCCCCCGGCGGGAGCGACACGCGGGTACCCCTCGACGAATCCCGAACCAGGATCGTCGGTGGAGAGGAAACGTAGGATTGCCCGGGTGATGACCTCGGCTTCGGTCTGCTGAAATGCCGGGGTGATGAGCAGCGCTTCCTCGGGCGGGTTCGAGAGATACAGCAACTCGGTGAGGACTGAGGGTACGCCAGCCGAACGGCGGAGAACTCCGTAGTAGTCATCGCCGCTCTCGCCCAACCGGACCTTCACGCCAGCGTCGGTATCGCCGAGCCACGCAATGTCGATTTTGGAGAACTCTTCGAAAGCCTCCTCGTAGATGAGGCCGGCGAGCCGTTTCGATTCGGGGTCGAGCACCTGGTAGTAGGTTTCGGCGCCCGGCTTGCCGATAGGGCCGTCGGGCGCTGCGTTGTGGTGGATGGAAACAAAGGCCAGCGGTTGCACCGAGTTGGCGATAGCGGTGCGCGAAAGAATGGAGATGCGGTAGTCCTTGGTGCGGGTTTGGACAACCGAGACACCCGCTTCGGTCAGGAGCGCCTCGACGCGCTCGGCCACGGCCAGATTGATCTGCGACTCCCAGCTTCCCTGCGGTCCAATGGCGCCGGGCTCGGAGCCTCCGTGGCCGGCGTCGAGCACCACGTGGGCGGCGCCGATCACCTCGCCGTCAGGTACCACGACTTCATTCGCGCAGGGCGTGAGAATCAGGTAGCCGTCGTCGACCTCGCTGATGACGTCGGCGATCACACCTGTCGGTGTCCGCAGCGCGCGGGCCTCGCCGTCGTCCACCAGAGGAGCGATGTCGGTCTCGGAAAACGGCACCACGTCAGAGGGGAAGGTGTTGGGGGGCGCGGTTGGCTGAGGGCTTCGCCCAGCCAGAGTCACCGGAGGGCTGGGCCGAACGGTGGTGCCGGAGTCGTCGGGCAACTCGAAGGCTCGCTCGCCGTCGTTGGCGGTTTGCCCGGGTTCTGGCTGTGGCTCGGCGGGCACCGTCTCGGAGCTGAGTACTGGTCGCTCGCCGGTACAACCGGCGAGCACCAGCAACAAAACAACGATGATGGGGAGGACGCGGGGAACTCGGGAAACCCGAGCGAGGGGGAGTAACACGCAGGACAGACTAGTTGTCGAAGTGGCCTATCCCCTGCCAGGCCTCCGGGCTATTCCGAAACTACAGACCAGCCACGATTTCGGCCATGAGCTCACCGGCTTCGGTGGGGTTGAGGCCCACCTTCACACCAGCGTCGCGCAGTGCCTCCATCTTGGCGTCAGCGGTTCCCTTACCGCCCGAGACGATGGCACCGGCGTGGCCCATCTTCTTTCCGGGAGGCGCGGTGACGCCAGCGACATAGCTGGCTACCGGCTTGGTGACGTGATCCTTGATGTACTGAGCGGCCTCTTCTTCGGCCGATCCACCAATCTCGCCGATCATCATGATGGCTTCGGTCTCGGGGTCGGCTTCGAAGGCTTCGAGGCAGTCGATGAAGCTGGTGCCCGGCACCGGGTCGCCGCCAATACCGACGGTGGTGGTGACACCGATGTCTTTTTGCTTGAGCTCAAAGAGTGCCTGATAGGTGAGGGTTCCCGAACGGCTCACGATGCCCACGGGGCCGCCAGCCTTCGCGATATGCCCAGCCGTGATACCGACGTTGGCTTTCCCAGGGCTGATGAGGCCGGGGCAGTTGGGTCCGAGCAGTCGCACGTTGGGGTAGTCGCGCTTGAGCTTGTTGTAGAACCAGGCCTCATCGTGGGCGGGCACACCTTCGGTGATCGCGACGATGAGTTCGACGCCGCCCTCGGCGGCTTCCATCACCGCACTCTTCACGCCCGGAGCGGGGATGAAGATGGCACTGACGTTCGCGCCGGTGGCTTCGACCGCGTCGCCCACACTGCCGTAGATCGGAATGCCTTCGACATCGGTTCCGGCCTTCTTCGGGTTGGTGCCGGCCACCACGTTGGTGCCGTACTCCTTGTTCAGCAGGCCGTAGTAGCGACCCTGCGAGCCGGTGAGGCCCTGGTAAACAACCTTGCTGTTCTCGTCGAGGAAAATCGACATGTTCTGTTCTCTCTTCTTTCGATCTGTTCGATTATCTGACGACTACTTGGCGAGCTCTGAGGCGACCTTGGCCGCGTCGAGCATCGTTTCTTCCATGCGCAGCATGTCGTTGAGGTTGGGGGCCAGGATGGCTCGCCCTTCCTCGGCGTTGGTGCCATCGAGGCGAATCACAATCGGAGCATCGATGGTGACTCGCTTCATGGCTTCGAGAATGCCGTTGGCTACTTCTTCACCACGGGTGATGCCGCCGAAGATGTTGATGAAGATCGCCTTCACGTTGGGATCGTCGTTGATGACCTCGAGCGCTCCCGACATGACGTCGGCGTTTGCGCCGCCACCGATGTCGAGGAAGTTGGCCGGCGTACCACCCACCTGGTTGATGACGTCGAGGGTACTCATGGCAAGGCCGGCACCGTTGGCAATAACGCCGACACTGCCATCGAGACCCACATATTGCAGACCCTTGGCATGCGCTGCCGCTTCGCGCTCGTCGCGCTTCTGGGTGGCGTCGTACTCGTCGAGCTCGTGGCGGAAGCCAGCGTTGCCGTCGAGGGTGACCTTGGCGTCAAGTACATGCACCTTGTCGTCGGGTGTGAGGATCAACGGGTTGATCTCGCACAGGTCGGCATCGCCCTCGGTGTACGCGGTGTAGAGCTTCATGAGGATGTCGACCGCACCCTCGTTTGCCTTCGGGTTCAGGTTGGCCCCGGCGACCCACTCACGGCAGACGTCCTCGGTGAGTCCGTCGACCGGATCGACCCAGATCTTTGAGATCTTGTCGGGGGTCTCTTCAGCGACGGTCTCGATCTCGACGCCACCCTCGGCGCTGAGCATGCCCAGGTGCTTCTTGGCGGCCCGATCGAGGGTGAAACTGGCGTAGTACTCCTCGGCGATATCGCTGGCGACTTCGATCCAGAGGTTCTCGACGATATGACCGTTGATATCGAGACCGAGGATGTTGGTCGCGTGCTCGCGCACATCGTCGACGGTGGCGGCGAACTTCACGCCGCCAGCCTTTCCGCGACCGCCGGTGTGCACTTGGGCCTTGACCATGGCGGGGGTGCCGAGGCGTTCGGCCGCCGCGACTGCGTCTTCGACGGTGGTGACCGCCTCGCCCGGCGATACCGGCATTCCGTACTGGGCAAAGAACTGCTTGCCCTGATATTCGAACAGATCCACGTTTGAGTCTCCTAGCTCTGACTGCACCTGCAGCCATTACCTCGGCGATACTAGCTGCATCATGCCGGTAGCAAAGGGCCCATCACTTAGTTCTCGCGGGGCCCTCTTCGCCGGCCTCGCGGCGGTCGGCGTTGCGGCACTCATCGTCTTCGGGGTGCTGCTCGCATCCAATTCCGGAAACAGCGTCGAGCTCTCCATCGGCGATTCGGATTTTCGTAACATCAACGCCAACCGACTCGCCAACGAGATCCGCGAGAATGGCCCGGTGCCGTTCTCGGACCTGGTGGGCACCAACCGGGCCGTGTGGGTGAACCACTCGGGAGACTCCTCTGAGGAGGGGTGGGTTGCGTTCTTTGCCCGGGTCCCCGAAAGGCCCGAGTGCATCGTCGAGTGGGATCGCGACATCGAGATGTTCTTCGACACCTGCGATGAGTCCAACACCTTTCCGCCAACCGGCGAGGGCCTCGAAACCGTCCCCACGCGGGTTGAGTCGGGCAACCTGATCATCGACATCAACCTCATCGGCGTCGAGTCCGACGGGACCGACGACGCCGATGACGCCGATGACGCCGA
>CAZGVQ010000425.1:0-3861 GCA_964529355.1 uncultured Acidimicrobiales bacterium | reverse complement strand
TGCGTTTTTCGACCTCGGCGGATTCTCATATTCTCGCCTTATGAGCGCTCGCTTACATCGACGCCGACAGTGGCGGGATCGAACCCCGAGGGCCACACGGTCGCTCCATTGCACATAGCGCCCTTGAATCGAGCGCTCGACAAATCTGCGCCCAATAAGTTCGCACCCATCAGATCCGACTCACGAAGATCTGCTCCAGCAAGATCCGCACCCTCGAGATCGGCCTCCCATAGATTCACACTTCTTAGGTCCGCTCCGCCCAAATCTGCCATCTTCAGATTCGATCTCCGAAGGTTCGCCCACCTCAGCCTTACACCTTGCATGCCCGCACGTTCCAACAACGCTTCCTGCAGATTCGCTGACTGAAGATCCGCGCCATGAAGCCGAGCACCTCGCAAGTCAGCCGCCCGAAGGTCCGCTCGCGAAAGGCTGGCCTTGACCAAACTCGCCTCAAAGCTGCCGCCGTCGTCGCGTTGGGACGTGACATACGCATTCCAGCTCGCTGACCCGTTGCGGGCCTCAACCTCATCAAGAGACTTCTCCATCACAACGATTGTGACCCATACCAGGAAGTAACCCACTCATATTGTTCGATGTAGCGCCTTCAACATCCAGCACTAGATCGGCACTTCGAGGTGCGATATCTCGGGACCGGTGCGGCTTCCAGAACCGAGGAGCGTAGTCAGTAGCGGTACCAGGGGGCGAACTATTCACTGCTGACTTTCGAGACCGTGGATTATTCTTCGGTTGTGGACATCCGGTCGCAGCTTCGAAACTTCTGGCGGGCACTCCGTTCTGATGATGGACCTGTGAAGCGGGTCCGCCACTCAGGCCACTCGCTCGCGAAAGCGCTCGGCGATGCGTCTGCAGTAAGCGGCGCCGGTGGTGGTGCGGTCGGGACAAACAGTGCCGCCGAAGAGGCCGCCGCTGAGGCCCATGAGCGGTACAACGACTCGTTCGACAACTAAGGGCGGGCGCCCTGGGTGCCAGCGCCTGCGCTAGTTCAGCAGGATGTTGCTAGCGAGCCCAGTGCATACGGATTGCAGTGACAAGGCAATTTCAAGCACTTGGGGATCGAAAGTTATAGCGCCGCTCCCTGCATGGCCCCACAGATTGTCGCCACCGCAATGTCCACCGATTTGGTGTGGGGCGTTGCGTAGCTCGCAGGAATCAGCCGACGAGCCCTCATTAACCCGGTAACACAGTCGGGTTTCATCTCGATAAAGCCGTAGGTACTGATGCCGCAAGTCATCACTGTCGCTTTTGCGTTCGGTGTAGTGGGAGGCATCGTCGTTCTGGTCGAGACCGAGTTGGCTTCCGCCCAGGCTTTGCATGCCTCCTCAAGCCTTCTCTCCTGAATGGTCTCAAACTCTTCCTTCGTGTTGTAGATGATCGCCATCACTCCGTCGCTGTCATGGCAGGTTGTTTCGATGGTCCGGGGGTACTCGGGGGTTTCCTCTAGAGCGTTGCGGATCAGCCGACCGCCACCACCAACTAGGAGAGCGGCGAAGAGTCCGATTGCAAGCGCCCGCCATAGCGACGCCTTCGGCTTCTCAGTAGCCGCCAACGTCTCGTTGTCTACCACGTCGCTATGGGGTGGCCGTCAGCGATTCGCCGCCCGTCACGGATCGCCAGAAAGATAGCGCTGACCCAAATACAGACAAGGACCATGACGGCGAGATTGCCGTAGATCCCGTTCGATAAGCAAATGACCGAAGGCTCCCATCCGCTCGACCCCCGGCGTCTAATCGGAATGATCGAGGGCAACCGTCGCGGGTAGGGTCGCGCACATGGCAACCAGCGGCGACGAGGTAACGGCGGCGGAGCTTCGACGTTTCGTCGAGGTTTTCGTTGCGCTTGGCGAGCATATTCGTTCGCTCGCCGGCTCGGCCGAGGGCGATCTACAGACCGTGGTTGCCGAACACATGGGTGTTGACTCTGCAGAGCTTCCGTCGGTCGGTCAGAAGCTGCCTCCTGTCGAACGCCCCAACCTGCAGCTGGCTCTCGATCACCTACTGGCTGATCAGCCGCAGTCTCAGGTGATCGGTATATCGCCCGAGCTGAGCAACTACGGCAATTTCTCCCTGGCCGCATTGATTTCTGGCCGGTTCCACGGTCCAGCTGGAATCGTGCCCCTCGCACACGAGGACGTTCCGACTGGCGTCGACGAGTCGATGCGTTGCGTTGTAGCCGGACTGTGGTTACTTGAGCACGACGGCCACCCGGTTGTTGTCGGCCTTGCACCCGAACGCGATCACGGACCTCGGGATGCGGAACTTCGTTTGGATGTTTTCGCTAGGGACGAAGCAGTGGCCCAAGCACTACTCAATCGAATTAGTGAGCTTCGGGCGGTGCACAACGTGTACCGGGGCGCAGTTCTTGCCTTTACCTTCTCGGAGTACGGCGGTTTCGGTATCGCGTTCATCGACCGTCCGACCACAGCAGCGTCGGAGGTGATTCTCCCGCCCGACGACCTCGAATCGATCCGACGCCATGCCGTCGGAATGGGTGAGGTCGCCGATCAGCTCCGAGCAGCGAACCAACCTCTCAAGCGGGGGCTGCTGTTGTATGGTCCGCCCGGCACTGGCAAAACCCATACTGTGCGGCACCTGCTCGCCGAGATGCCGGATCGAACCGCCGTCATCCTCCAAGGACCCTCGGTTGGTGCACTTGGTCAAGCCGCAGCCATCGTTCGATCGCTGTCGCCATCGATGCTCGTTATAGAAGACGTCGACCTGGTGGCCCACGAACGTACTCGGGGTCCCGCTGGAGGCCACCCGTTGCTCTTCCAGCTACTCAACGAGATGGATGGCCTCGCATCGTCAGATGACGTCCTCTTTGTCCTTACTACCAACCGCCTCGACGTCCTCGAACCGGCGCTCGCTGCGCGGCCAGGCCGCATCGATCACGCGGTCGAGATTGGCCTGCCCGACGCTCCCGCCCGACTTCAGCTTCTCGAGCTGTATCTAGGTGAAATCGACCATGCGATCGAATCGGCGGTTTCCGAGGCGGTTCAACGATCCGAAGGGGTTACGGCTTCATTCATGCGAGAGTTGGTTCGTCGAGCGGTCCTCGACGCTCTCGACAAGTCGGGCTCCGCAACGGTTTCCGACGCACATCTTGTTGCAGCCCTCAACGAGATGCTCGAAAGCTCAGAAAGCGTAAGGGGTGTGTTGTTTGGCGGAGCGCCCGACGAACAGCCGCCAGACCACGCCGGATAATGGACAACCTTCAGACCATCGCTCTGATGATGGCCACGCTCACCATGGGATTAGCTGCGGGCGTCTATCTGCTCTACATGTTCGCCATCATGCCTGGGCTGGGCCGTACCGATGACCGCACCTTCGTAGGTTCGTTCCAGCAAATCGACACCTCGATCGTCGGGCCCTTCCTGCTCGTCTTCTTTCTCGGTCCCTTCGTCTTCGCCGTTCTCGCGATCGCCGTCCACCTCGGCGATGACAATCGGTCAGCGCTGACCTGGATCGCCATCGGACTTGTCCTGCACCTAGTTGTGGCGGCGGTAACGATTGGAGTCCACGTCCCCCTCAACGACGCCATCAAGGCGGCGGGAGATCCAAGCCAGATCGACAACGTGGCGGAGGTACGTGACCGGTTCAATGAGGCGAGGTGGATTCAATGGAACGCCGTCCGGAGTCTGGCAGCGACGTCGGCGTTCGCCTGCCTGGCCTGGGCGTTAACACTCTCCTGACGCTCCGCTAGGTCACGTTGGAAATGGCGAGTCCGCCGCCCGCGACGTGGTCGCCCTGGTAGAGGACCACGCTCTGTCCGGGCGCGACCTTTCGGTGCGGCTCGTTCCACGTCACGACACCGTCCCGGAAATCCGCCTCAGCTGGTGTGCCG
>CAZGVQ010000424.1:0-3861 GCA_964529355.1 uncultured Acidimicrobiales bacterium | reverse complement strand
CTGGGTAAGAAGCTCGTCGGATCGAAGCGCGGTGGTCAGATACCCCTCGAAGAACTCGGCGGCGGGAATCGTGCGCTCGCCCTGGGTTGAGGTGGCAACCATCGTGGCTTCGGTGGCCAGGCATACCGCCGGCATCTCGGCGGCCGGGTCGGCGTGGGCGATACTTCCCACCACGGTGCCGCGGGTGCGAATCGCCCGGTGGCCGACATGGGGCATGGCCTCAGCGATCAACGGTGCCTTGCCGGCGATGTCGTCGGAGCGTTCGGCCTGAGCATGGCGCACGAGCGCCCCGATGCTCACGCCGCCATCGGCTTCAAGACCAATGGCGTCGAGACCGGGCACACGCGAGATGTCGATGACATGCTCGGGCGGACCGAGGCGCAGGGCCATGGTGGGTAGCAGGCTCTGCCCACCGGCAAGCACCTTGCCGTCCTCGCCAAACTCGGCCAGCAACTCGATGGCCTCGCCCAGAGTATGCGCCTGGTGATACACAAACGGAGGGTTCTTCATGGCCCAACACAACCACGACTCCTGGCCGGTTTGCCAACGGGAGCAGTGCCGAAGACCTCTACCATGAGCCGCAGCATCGACACGGACAAGACACAGACAAGACACAGACAACAGGACCCAACCGCCTTCATGGACTTCACGCTCTCACCCGAACTCGAAGATCTTCGTCAGCGCGCCCGCACGGTTGCCCAACAGGGAGTCGCGGACTTCGGACGGTTCAACGACAGTTGGATCAACGGTTTCTCCAAGGAGTTCGCCAAGGTCATGTCAGCCGAAGGCTGGATCGGCATGGGCTGGCCTGAAGAACACGGTGGCCGGGCACGCCCGGCCATCGAGCGGGTCATCGTGGCCGAGGAGATGATCGGCCTCGGCGCCCCTATCGCTGCGATGTGGTTCGCCGACCGGCAAATGGGCCCCACGATGATCGCCTATGGAACCCCGGACCAGCAGGCCGAGTACCTGCCGCGGATGCTGTCGGGCGAGACCACGTGGTGCATCGGCATGAGCGAACCCGATGCGGGATCTGACCTGGCCGGCCTGAAGACCTCGGCGGTGCGCGACGGCGATGACTTCGTGATCAACGGGCAGAAGATCTGGACCAGCTTCGGTGAGGTCGCCGACTACTGCTACCTGATTTGTCGAACCGGTACCGATGGGCCCCCACACAAGGGCATCAGCGAGATCGTGGTGCCCATGGACCTCCCCGGTATCGAGGTGCGGCCGATAACCGACATGACCACCAACCGTCACTTCTGCGAGGTGTACTTCACCGACGTCCGTGTGCCGGCCGAGAATCTGGTGGGGGTTGAAGGCAACGCGTTCAAGCAGACGATGGTGCAGTTGGGTCACGAGCGGGGCGGCATCGATCGCCTCGTGTCGAACCGTCCGCTCTACGATCACGCACTCGCGCATGCTGACACATCGGACCCCGTGCTTCGTCAGGAGATCGCGCGTCTCGAGATGGGCTACCGGATCGGTCGCATGCTCGTATACAGAGAGGTTCTCAAGCAGGCACCGGAGAGCTTCAGCGCAGCAACAAAGGCATATTGCACCGAGCACGAGATCCGCGTGGCCGATTTTGCGGCTCGTGTATTGGGCCCCGCGGCCACGTTGGACGACGAGTGGTCCAAAGAGATTGTGTACGGCCCGGCCTACACGATCATGGGCGGAACCTCCGACATCATGCGAAACATCCTTGGTGAACGGGTGTTGGGACTCCCGCGAGAGCCTCGTTAATCGCTTACTTTCAGGCGCGATTTCCCGATCTGAGAACTAGAACAGTCGTTTTCTGAATCCGTGTGAGGCCAACTCGGGCCGCCGCGATCACGACATTCGACGTTCCGTGATCTCATGCAGCGCCCCCGAACCGCCCCCGGCCCCACCCTTTCCTTCGCCCGACCCCTTGTGCGGACGTCGGTGGGTGTGCTGCTGGTCATCGCCATGTTGGGAGCCTTCCTCGCGGTCGGCTCCGTGCCCCACGCCGCCGCGGTCACGCCCTTCACGTCGGTGTTCAAAACCAATGCGCCGGGCGACATCACCTTTGTGTCCAACACGCTGCAGACGTGCAGCACCACGGGAACCAACGGTGCGACATGCGTGTCGAACGGCCAGAACGGTACCGGCGCCAACAACAACTTCACGATGATCAATGTCGACGTCGACTCCGACCCGACCACCGCCAACTCCTCGTCGAACGATCTCAACCTCCCGGCTGGCTCGACGGTCTTGTTCGCTGGGCTGTTCTGGGTCGGGTTTGCCAACAACAACAATGACTTCGACAACGTTGTAAGGCTGGAGACACCCACATCGGGCGGTTACACCAACGTCACGGCGAACCACATCGACAATCTGGGTACCCGACACTTTGGCGGATATGCCGATGTGACCAGCCAGGTGCAGGCCGGCGGAAACGGTACCTACACCGTCGCCGATCTCGATCTCGATACCGGCGCCGCTCACCGCTATGGCGGTTGGACGCTGGCCATTGCCTACGAAGACAACAACGAGCCGTGGCGGAACCTGGCCATCTTCAATGGCTATGACTTTGTGTACAACGCCAACGGCTTCAACGTGCCACTTACCGTCTCGGGCTTTGATGCGCCGCCGGTTGGTCCGGTCAACGCCACCATCGGTGTCCAGACCGGTGAAGGCGATGCCGCGTTCGGCGGACCGCGTACCAAGGTCAACGGCACCGACCTCTCCGATGCCCTCAACCCGGCCAACAACACCCAGAACTCGACCATCTCGATCCTTGGCACGCCGGCCAACACGCTCGCCAACCCGAGCTTCCCGAACCAGCTCGGCTTTGACGCCGACATCATCGATGCGTCAGGTCTCATCGCTCCGGGAGCCACATCGGCAAACCTCGAGTTTCAGTCCACCGGCGATGTCTATGGCATCAACCTCATCTCCACCGCGATCGAGATCTTCGTTCCCAACCTCACGTCGAGCCTGGAAAAGACCGGTACGGACCTCAACGGTGGGCTGACCCACCCCGGCGACATCATCGAGTACAACATCACCTTCGACAACACGGGCCAGGACCCTGCAGATGCCGTGACGATCACCGATCTCGTTCCGGCGGGCACCACCTATGTGCCCAACAGCCTCGAGATCTTGCAGGACTCCACAAGCACCGGACCAATGACCGACGCGGCCGGAGACGACAATGCGTTCTTCGATGCGGGCACCAATACCGCCACCTTCCACCTGGGCGACGGCGCGACCCCGGCGGCGGGCGGCACGGTTCTACCCCTGACCCAGGGTGGCCAGGTTCACGAGGTGTCGTTTCAGGTGCAGGTCGATGACACGTCGGCCTTCATGACGGTGAGCAATACCGCGAACGTCGACTTCATCGCCCGGTTCATCAACGAGCCTTTCAGCGCCACCACCAACCCGGTCGTGCACGTGGTCGAGCCGTTGGTCGACCTGTCGATCGCCAAGGCCGACGCGATCGATCCGGTGAATGCCGGCGACAACATCGCTTACACGATCACGGTCAACAACGCTGGTCCATCGACCGCTGACAATGTTGTGATCACCGACAACCTGCCAGCCGGCGTGACCTTTGTATCTGGCGCGGGATGTACCGCAGCGGGACAGGTACTCACCTGCAACGTCGGAAACATCGTCTCGGGCGGCACGGCGAGCGTGGTGGTCACGGTGGCCGTCGACCCGGGCCTCACCGGGAACTCGGTGACCAACCTGGCTTCGGTGACCTCCGATACCCCCGAGCACGACACCACCAACAACTCCACCAAGGAAACAACGTCGCTTGGTCGCGCTGCCGACCTTGAGCTCGCCAAATCAGCGCCCGTAACCGTTGCCGGGGGCACCAACCTCACCTACGAC
>CAZGVQ010000423.1:0-3863 GCA_964529355.1 uncultured Acidimicrobiales bacterium | reverse complement strand
CCGGAGACCCTCGCAGCGCAGGCTACCGAGATGACCTACTACGGACTCCGCGGGAGAAAAGCAGCGACTCCCTAGTCACTCTCGATCCGCCCGAAATTCAAGAGAAACTTTGAATAGTTCGGCGGCCCCGGTGGTTCCTTAGATAACCGAAATCGCAAGGTTTCGAAAGTCCGAAAGTCACCGGAAAAGGAAGAGAGAAGACCATGCTTGTAGAACCTCGCAAGTCAGCCCGACGGCACAAAATGCCAGTCCGCAGAGTGCGTGCAGCGATCCCGTGCCACCTTGATTCCCGAACCAAAGCTGTCGGATTACGAGAAGCGCTGGGGCCCGGGTACGGGCTCGCAGCCAGCACCGAGCGGGTCATGCAGCAAGCCGGTTGTCCCCGCTGCATGTAGCTACGAAATGTCGAGCGGTGGGTCGGGCAACTCACCGGCCGCGATTGCGGGAAGAAACTCTCGCAGTCGCGGCGGCAAGACCGGATCGTTCGATGCCAACAGTTCGTCAACGTCCCACCATTTGGCACCTTTGAACGCCAGGGCCTCGAAGAACTCGAGGCCCTGAGGGTCGTACTCGCCACCCTCGCAGTGGGCCACGTGAATCCGCTCGTCGGAGTCAAAGAAGATACCGGCGAAGGTGAACTGCACCTGCTGGGTCCAGATGCACGGGCCCATCTCGAACTCGGAGATTCCGGTCTCCTCATAGATCTCGCGGGCCGCGGCCTGCTCGCTGGTCTCGCCAGGATCCATGCCACCGCCGGGGATCTCCCACCACGCCGGCTTCGATGGGTCGGCCGGATCGATGGCATTGACCATGAAGATCCGGTTCTGGTTGTCGAACAGCACCACGCGGGCTGCGGGACGTTTACGCCTCATCGCCCGCACGCTAGCCCATCCGGTGTCACTCCCCTGACGCCCGTTTCGTGGGAACCTTTGCCATGACCTCGCGGCTTCTTTACCAGAACGAGCCCATGGGTTCGGCCGAGGAGGGTGACCCGACCCGCCTCCACGAATACATCGCCAGCTCCACCTGGGTATGGCTCGACATCGTCAGTCACGAGCGCGACGAGGTCTCGGCGCTGTGCGACTCGCTCGAACTCGACCCGATGGTGCTTGAGGACATCTACGACATCGAGCTGCTCCCCAAGTACGAGGACCACGGCGACCATCTGTACGTGGTCATGCATGCGCTGATCTCCACCGAGGAGGAGATCGACACCACCGAGGTCGATTGCGTCATCAAAGACAACCTGCTGATCACGATTCATTCGGTTCCGCTCGTCGGACTCGACTCGCTTTGGGAGCTCGCCGAGCGACATCCGAAGGCGGTCAGGTGTACCGATGCCAGCATGGTGATGGCGCGGCTCGCAGAGATCATCGGGCGCCGGTATCTCGAAGTCATCGTGAGCATCGACCGTCACATCAGCGAGCTCAATCAGCTTGCGCTCGACCTGGACCCGGCCGTGATCTTTGAAGTGCAGCAACTTCGTCGCGACGAGTCAGCAATCCGGATGATGCTCTCACCCCAGCGACAACTTCTCGCCGCACTTGAAACCGATGACACCCCGATTCTCAGCGACGCTGCCAGGCGTCGGTTCGGCAACGCGTTCGACGTACACAACCAGGTGGTGGAGTCACTCTCGACCGCCCGGGCGCTTCTCAACGACACGCTCGACACCTACCGCGGCGCGTCGGCCGAGAAGCTCAACGAAGTCACGCGGGTTCTCACCGTGTACGCCGCAATCATGTTGCCCTTGTCGATCGTTGTGGGCTTCTACGGCATGAACTTCGAGAACCTCCCCGGAACCGGCACGTCGTGGGGCTGGATCGTGATCACCGGCCTCATGGTGGTCTTTGGCATCGGTTCGTGGATGTTCTTCGCCAGCCGGGGCTATGTGGGTGGGCCCAGCGTGAGATCGGCCTCTCGTCGCGTCGGCAAACGTCTCCTCACGTCCGCCCGCACCGAAGTGCGGCCGCTCCAACTCATGAGGAAGAACACCCGGATGTAGCGCGGTCTTCTCGAGGGCCTTCTCGGTGGCTCAGCATGGGGAATACGGCCTACCGGAAAACCGAAAACTAGGTCGTTTAGCTCATATCGGCCCCTATCGCCCCGATAGGTCCTCATGGCGAATCTCACATCTTCACCAACTCCGCGTTCTGGCTCACTCCGTTCTGGCTCACTCCGTTCTGGCTCACTCCGTTCTGGCTCACTCCGTTCTGGCAAAGGGTCAAGCGATGCAGCCGATGCCGCCGACACGCTTTCCGCCCCGAGCGGCGAGCATCGCGAGGCACTCGAGGGTGACTGGCTCGAAATGGGACAGCTACAGATCGGCTACCTGCGAGCGGTGGGCCTGCAACCCGAAGACACCTTGCTCGACATCGGGTGTGGTCCTCTCCGGGCCGGTGTGCACTTTGTCGACTTCCTCGACGCGGGCAACTACTTCGGGTTGGAAGCAAACCTCGACTACCTGACGGCTGGGCTCGAGATTGAGCTCCCGCTGACCCGCGGAGCAAACAAGCTTCCGGGCACCAACGTACGCCTCACCGACTCCTTCGACGCCACACCGTTCGGGACCGAGTTCGACATGGTGTTGGCGCACGGCTTGTTCCCCAGCCTCACCCTCAACGAGATTCGCCTCTGTCTTTTCGAAGCGGCACGGGTCACCACGGCCGGCAGCCGGTTCTTCGCGACCTTCTTCGAAGCGCCCGACTCGACCCTCCCAGCCGATGTGCTGAGCCATGGCCCGCACAACACCACCTCGGTGTCTGCGCCCTTCCACTACCGCATCGCCGACCTTGAAAACGCAGCAAGGGGTCTGGGATGGAAAGTCGACCCCGTCGGCGAGTGGGGACATCCCCTCGGCGAACGACTCGTCTGCTTCCGTCGCCTGCCTACGCTCCTGCGCTCGCCGCGCCATCCTGATGCTTCGGGTGCGCGGCGTATGACCAAACTCTGGCGACGCTGAACGAACACATCGAACGGCCAGCTTGCTCTGGAAGGGCTCAGCGGCTTCCGAGCACCCGGTCGGTATAGGAGTTCCTGAACGTCCCGGGCGCATCGAGTCGATGCACCAGGTCCCGGAAGCGGTCGATCTCGGGATAGACCGGCGCGAGATCATCAGCCGAACGGAAGTGCAGCTTTCCCCAGTGGGGTCGGCCCTCGTAGCGCTTCATGATGGATTCGACGCCACGGAAGTACCGCTCGTACTCCATGCCCTTGTATTGATGCACGGCGATGAACACACTGTCGCGCCCCGTTGCCATCGACATCGCCGCATCGTCGGCCCCCAGCACCCTGACCTCGATGGGAAAGAACACCGGGACATCGATGACATCGAGAAGCCCCCGCACTTCGTTGAATGCCGCCTTCCACCGGTCGCGCGGCACTGCGTACTCCATCTCGACAAACCGGACCCGCCGAGGTGTCGCAAAGACTTCCCAGCTGGGAGCGACGTAGTCGCGCTCGGTCGAACCCGCCGCCATCGTCTTGGTCAGCTTCTCGGCCAGATGGGGCCGAGCTCGACCAACCCGGCACATCACATCGAAAAGGGCGTTCTCGGTCAGTTCGGTTTCGATACGGCGGAAGGTTCGCTTGGCCCCGCCGGTTCGGGAGGGGCCCGAGTCAAGCCTGGTGTTTCGCTTGGTCAGCGCCTGATCGGTGTGCGGAAGCCAGAAGAACTCGGTGTGGTCGGTTTCGCCTGCCCAGTCGTCGAACTCGTCGAGGACCTGGGCCAGCGGTGCTGACTTCTCGATGGCGTGCAACCAGAAGGCCGGGACGCACTCCAAAGTGACCGTGGAGATGAGACCCGCGACCCCGAGCCCACGAGACGCTACGCTATCTCGTATGCCGTCTTCTGCTTGAAAAAA
>CAZGVQ010000422.1:0-3864 GCA_964529355.1 uncultured Acidimicrobiales bacterium | reverse complement strand
ACACCCAACGAAACAGCCCCACAACGACGAAAGAATGACCGCGCCGGCCCTAACGCCGACAACCCCACACCCCAGAAGGAGTGATGGGGTTGTGTGCGAGAGTTCTCGAATATCGAAAATTCAGTTGTTGTCGACCGCGGCCCCTGCGCGGGCCAGCCGTCGAGCCTTAGATGGTCTTGGCGGGCCGACCGGGGCCTTCTTCGGGAACACCGAACATGTTGGCGTTGGGCCGCGCTTCGGCCATCAGGCCGGCGACGACGTCGGTGAGACCTTCGGGGTCTTCGGTCTGCTGGGCCTGGGGGCCAAGGACCCAACCCTCGGCGATACCGATGCGGTCACCGACCACGTCGAAGCAACGACCGGTGACGCCACTGGCGGCGGGGCTGGCGAGCCAGGTGACCACGTTGGCGATCCAGCGGGGACCCATCTTCTCCTGCTGCTCTTCGGTGGCCTCGGAGAAGCCGGGAAGATCGGCGGTCATGCGGGTGTAGGCAGCGGGTGCGATGCAGTTGACGGTGACGCCGTAGCGAACCAGTTCCTGAGCAGCGATATGGCTGAACGCTGCGATGCCGGCCTTGGCGGCGCCGTAGTTGGTCTGGCCGATGTTGCCGTAGATGCCCGACGGCGAGGTGGTGTTGATGATGCGGGCGTCGTTCTCCTCGCCAGCTTTGGAGCGCTCGCGCCAGTACTTGGCTGCCGCGTTGGAGGGAGCAAAGGTTCCCTTGAGGTGCACGTTGATGACGGCGTCCCAATCGCCCTCGCTCATCGAGAAGATCATGCGGTCGCGGAGGATGCCCGCGTTGTTGATGAGAATGTCGAGACCACCGAAGGTATCGATGGCCTGCTGGACCATTGCTTCGGCATCGGCCATGACGGCAACGTTGCCGCCGTTGACTACCGCTTCGCCACCCATGGCTTCGATCTCTGCAACCACGCTCTGGGCAGGGGTGTCATCGGAGCCCTCACCATCGGTCGCGCCACCGAGATCGTTGACAACGACCTTGGCGCCAGTGGAGGCGAGGAGGATGGCATGCTCTCGGCCGATGCCGCGGCCTGCGCCGGTAACCAGGGCCACGCGGCCGTCGTTGATCTTTTCCATTGTGAAACTTTCCTTCGTGAGTAGCAGTAGCGATGTAGAGAGATCTAGAAAACGAAAACGTCGTCGATCAGAGTCGTTGAATGATGGTGCCGGTGCCCAGTCCGCCGCCGCAGCACATGGTGATGAGCGCAAACTCCTTGTCGGAGCGATGCAGTTCGTGCACGGCTTTGGTCATGAGGATCGCGCCGGTGCCACCCAGTGGGTGACCCAGAGCAATGGCACCGCCGTTGGGGTTTACCGTCTCCATGTCGGCGCCGGTTTCTTTCTGCCAGGCCAACACGACGGAGGCAAATGCCTCGTTGATCTCGACCACATCGATGTCGCTCATGGCCATGTTGTTGCGCTCAAGCAGTTGCTCGGTGGCGGTGATGGGCCCGGTGAGCATAAGCACGGGGTCTGAGCCCGCAAGCACCGAATCGACGATGCGAGCCATGGGCTTCTGGCCGAGTGCCTCGGCCTTCTCGGCGCTCATCATGATCACGGCGCCTGCGCCGTCGCTGATCTGGCTCGAGTTTCCGGCGGTGTGCACGCCGTCTTCGCGGGCGACGGGCTTGAGCTTTGCCAGGCCTTCCAGATTGGTTTCGCGCAAGCCTTCATCTCGTGACACCGTTGTGGTGGAGCCGGTTGGCTTGCCGTCTTCGCCAAGGGTCGGAACCTCGACGGCCTTGATCTGGGTGGAGAAGCGGTCTTCCTCCCATGCCTTGATAGCCCGCTGTTGGCTGAGCAGACCGAACTCGTCGGTGTCCTGGCGGGTGATGCCCCACTTCTCGGCGATTCGCTCGGCGCCCTCGAACTGCGAGGTCATCTCGTGATGTTCCCAATAGTTGCGGTTGATGGGTCGACCAACGGTTGGATCCTTGGGCACCGTGGCACCCATAGGAACCTGGCTCATCAGCTCGACACCGCAACCCATGGCCACGTCGATGACGCCCGACTTCACCATGGCGTAGGCCATGTTGGTGGCTTGTTGCGATGAGCCACACTGCGCGTCGACGGTGGTAGCGGCAACCTCGATAGGCAGGCCCTGAGCCAACCAAGCATTGCGGGCCACGTTCATGGTTTGCATGCCGACCTGGCCGACACAACCACCCACTACCTGGCCAACTTCGAGCGGATCGAGCCCGGAACGCGACAGCGCCTCGGTCTGGATATCGCCCAACAGGTCGATGGAGTGCATCGACGAAAGGCCGCCGTTGCGCTTTCCTTTCGGGCTACGGACGGCTTCGGTGATGACGACTTCGGTCATGAGGTACTCCTCGAGGAACTATCGCTGATGATCTTCTGGCGAAGTTAGCGGCCGGTTGGCACGACTGCGATTCCTCGAGGAGTGACCTTTGCCGAACCTACGGCTGGCGGCTCACCCAGGCGACGAGCTTGTCGATGTTGGGCGCGTCTTGAGGGACCTCGACCACCGGGCCAAACGGTGTGTCGTCGTCACGGGGTTCGGCTGGCAGACCGAACTGCATTACCTCGACGCACTTGGCGACATCGGGCTCGTACCACTGCGGCTCGACCCCCAGCGCCTGGGCGAGGTCCCAGGTGTGCACCGTGAGCTCGCAGGTGTAGATCGACAATGCAATGCCACCGGGGAGCTCGGCCCACGGCAGTTTGAGCATCTGACTGAGCACCGCGTCGTCGCTCCAGATGCGCTGCACCTCATGGGCACTGGCGGTGAACGCCGTCGAGTACGGCGATGCTCCATCGGCCCCCTCGGGCAGGTCGACCACCAGGGGGAGCGTGTCGCCATCGATGCCTTGCGGGAAGCCGGCAACCCGGTCGAGCACCGCGACGATGTGGCGCGCAATGTGGCCGGCATCCCACTCAGGGCATGGCGACGGATTGGTCTCGTTGGTGGCATCGAGTTCGGCGATCACCGCACCGGCCAGCGCCACTGCTCGGGCCATCGGGGTTCGGGGATCGTCGTCGCCCAGCGGTTCGCTGCTGGTGTGTGGGTGTTCGATGATCTTGCTCTGGGTATTGCTGTTGGTTTTGGTCATGTATCCACCCTGCAGGGTTAAAGTGGTCATCTTCTGACCACTTTTGTATGAAAGTCTGTTTTCATGCGAGCCGACCGACTTCTGGCCACCCTTCTGGTGCTGCAATCCAAGGGCCGGGTCACGGCGCGCGAGTTGGCCGAAGAGCTGGAGGTGTCGGTGAAAACCGCCCGCCGAGACCTCGAGGCACTGTCGATGGCCGGCGTTCCCGTGTACCCACAGCGAGGACGCAACGGCGGATGGATGTTGTTGGGCGGCGCCCGCACCGATCTGACCGGACTGACCTCGACCGAGGCGCGGGCGCTGTTTCTGGCCGCGGGATCTGCGGTACCCACCACGGCGGGTCTCAAGGACGCTCTTCGCAAACTTGCCCAGGCGGTTCCCGAGCCGTTCCGTGCCGATGCCACCGCAGCCGCCGAAGCGGTCATCGTCGACCCCGGCCGCTGGGGCCCGCTGGACGGCAATGGTGCCGCCGAAGCAGCAACACAAACGGCAGCAGAAACGCAGCCCGGTTCGGTGATTCTCAATCTGTTGCAGCAGGCGGTGATCGACCGGCACCAGGTTGAGTTGGGGTACGACACCCCCGGCAAAGGTCGAAGCATCAGGCGAATCCATCCTCTGGGTCTGGTGGTGAAGGCATCGATTTGGTACGTCATCTCGCTCACCGACGATGGCCAGCGGACCTTCCGGGTCGATCGCATCTTCAGCGCCGTGCTGTCGGAGCAACCAGCACAACGCCCCGTCGACTTCGATCTTCGGGCCGCCTGGGAC
>CAZGVQ010000421.1:0-3889 GCA_964529355.1 uncultured Acidimicrobiales bacterium | reverse complement strand
ACCTTCGACCGGTACACCTGCTGCATCAACGAGCGATACAGAATGCTGTTGACCAGGGTGGACTTGCCCGAGCCCGAGACGCCGGTGACCGACACGAACGATCCGAGCGGAAACGCCACGTCGATGTCTTTGAGGTTGTTCTCGCGTGCGCCTCGGACCACCAGTGACTCGCCCGACCCCTTGCGGCGGGTCTCGGGTACGGGAATCGACTTCTTGCCCGACAGGTACTGGCCGGTCATCGACTTCTTGTTCTTGAGCAGTTTCGCCACCGTGCCGCTGTGCACGATCTGACCGCCGTGCTCGCCGGCACCCGGACCGATGTCGACCACATGGTCGGCGACCTTGATGGTGTCCTCGTCGTGCTCGACCACGATGACGGTGTTGCCGAGTTCGCGGAGTCGTTTGAGCGTTTCGATCAACCGCTTGTTGTCGCGCTGATGCAGGCCGATCGATGGCTCGTCGAGCACGTAGAGCACGCCCACGAGGCCGCTGCCGATCTGGCTTGCCAGGCGGATTCGCTGCGCCTCACCACCCGACAGCGTGCCGGCAGACCGGCCCAGCGAGAGGTAGTCGAGGCCCACATCGAGCAGGAACCCCATGCGGGCGTTGATCTCTTTCACCACCTGTTCGGCGATGATCTGGTCGCGCTCAGACAGGTCGAGCCCTTCGAGGGTTTTGGCCGCTTCACCGATGGACATCGCCGAGATGTCCGACACGGTGAAGTCATCGATCGTGACCATCGACGACAACGTGTTGAGCCGTCCGCCTCCGCAGGTGTCACAGGCCACCTCGCGCATATAGCCCTCGAGCTGCTCGCGGCGGGTGTCGCTGTCGGTCTCGGTCTGCATGCGCTTGAGGTACGGCACGGCGCCCTCATAGTTGGCCATGTAGTTGCGGGTTCGGCCGTAACGATTCTTGTACCGGACTTCGACCCGCTTCTTGGTGCCTCCGTAGAGCAGCAGCTTCTGCTTGGCCTTGGGAATCTTCTCCCACGGTGCGTTGATGTCGATGTCGTTGTCGGCGGCTACGGCCTCGACCAGGCGCCGGAAGTACTTGCTGGTACCACTCGACCATGGGGCGATGGCGCCCTCGTCGAGGCTCAGCTCGGGGTTGGGGACAACCAGATTCGGGTCGACCTCAAACCGGGTGCCGAGCCCATCGCATGCCGAGCACGCGCCGTAGGGCGAGTTGAACGAGAAGTTCCGGGGAGCCAGCGCCTCATAGGACGATCCGCAGGTATCGCACGCCAGATGCTGACTGAAGGTGAGCATCTGGGCGCCGCCTTCGCCCTCCTCAGCGTCGGGGTCGACATCTTCAGGCCGCGGCACGATTTCGATCTGCGCGACACCATCGGCCAGGCCGAGCGCGGTCTCCATCGAGTCGGTGAGCCGACGCTCGATGCCGTCGCGAAGCACCAGCCGGTCGACGACCACCTGGATGTCGTGCATTTCGTAGCGTTCGAGGTCGACTTCGAGTTCGGCGCCCAGCTCGACCAACTCGCCATCGACGATGGCCCGGGCAAAGCCATCGTTGGCCAGGTCGGTGAGCAGGGTGTCGTAGGTGCCCTTGCGGCCCCTGACCACCGGGGCCAGCACCTGAAAGCGCGTGCCTTCGGGCAACTCGAGGATCTTGTCGACGATCTGTTGGGGCGTCTGGCGGCTGATGACCGTGCCGTCGTTGGGACAGTGCGGCACTCCGATGCGGGCGTAGAGCAACCGGAGGTAGTCATATACCTCGGTGATCGTGCCCACGGTTGAGCGAGGGTTACGCGATGCGCTCTTCTGATCGATGGAGATCGCGGGCGACAAACCCTCGATGAAATCGACGTCGGGCTTGTCCATCTGGCCCAGAAACTGGCGGGCATACGCCGAGAGCGACTCGACATAGCGCCGCTGGCCTTCGGCGTAGATGGTGTCGAACGCCAGCGAGGACTTGCCCGAACCCGAGAGTCCGGTGAACACGATGAGCTTGTCGCGCGGCAGGTCGATATCGACGTTGTGGAGGTTGTGTTCGCGGGCACCACGAACAATCAGTTGATCGGCCATCGGCCGCAACCATAGCCGCGCTGCTCACCTCGCATGCGAACGAACGTTCGACAGCCCCAGGTAACCCGTCACACCAAAACGAATATGTGTCTGACACCAAAACGAATATGTGTCTGACACCACATTCACTTTGTTATGGCTGCGTGACGTAGGTGGTGATTCGGAAGTGGGCGCCGCTGGTTACTTCTATGAACCCAACGTCGATTGCGTTGTAGCCGTCGATGGGTTTGGCGTCGCTGATGGCGTCGGCCTGATCGGCGGTTGCGTCGGCAACTTCGGCTTCGCCCACCAGGTCGATGTAGCCGAACTCGTCGATTCCTGCCTGTCGGAGAACGTTGGTCGCAACGGGGATCGACTCATCGGTTGCGGCGGTCAACCATTGCTCGTCGAGCATGAGTGGGCCGGCTTCGCGGGCCATGAAGGCCGGCTCAAAAATCAGCGCCGGCTCTGGCCGATCGGCCAGTCCGTGAAGTGCGTCGCTGAAATCGTTGGTGCGCTGATGCGTCCAGCCCAAACCAAACAAGGTGATGAGCACCGACAGAACTGCGAAGCCCTTCAACAACACGTCGTTGCCAAGCTTCTGCAGCGCCACTGCGCCAACGGAAAGAAGAAGGATGCTTCCGGGCAGAAGGTAGCGGCCGCCCCACTGCGGCACCGCTCCCCCGGTGAACTGAAACGCCCAGACGAGCGGCACGGCGACTGCGGCAATGAGCAGCGGAATCCGGAGCGACGCATGGCGCCAGCCGGCCACAGCTGCAGCCGCTATGAGCGGCACCGTAGCCGTGGCGCCAGGCACAAATCCCAGACCAGAAAGGGCTCGAAGAAACAAGAGCCCGGCAACGACGATGAATACGAGCGGCACGGACTCAGGCTGAGAGCGGCCCATCGCAACCACACCGGCCAACAACGCGAAGAACACCACGCCCATGGCCACAAAGGTGATGTCATCGGTGGGAAACAATCCGAACCCGGTGATGAACGCTTCTTCAATGCGCAGGCCGAGCTTGCCCCCGCCGACCGAAGCGGTGGTTGCCGCCCGACCGGCCCTCCGAACCTCGTCGAGCGCGGCCTTCTCGAGCAGGCTGTTGGCCGTAGCCAGCGCGCCGAACCCCACGGCGGCCAGCGTTCCTTGCACCACCGCCGACAGAAGAAGCCGGCGCCGCAACAGATCGAGGCACACCACGGCAACCGCCGCGAACCCGAACACCACAACTTCGGTCCGCATCGACGCGCCCGCGCCGAACGCCGCGCCCGCAAGCGCAGCCATCGACCACGTGGTCGGCCGCTTCCACACCTCGAGCAACGCCCGGAAACCCCACAACGTGAATGCCGCTCCGATCGTGTGCTCCCAGAAATCGAGCGAGTAGATCGCCAACGGAGATGCCAGCGCGGCCAGCCAGAACACCGACCACTGGTCGCCGCCTGCCAAACGGCGGGCAATCGAACGGGCAGCGAAGGCCGACGCCACACCGCCAAGCATCGGCAACAGCAGTGCCAGGTGGTAGCCACCCAGCTCATACAGCGGCAACGCCGCATAGAGCACCGGCAGTGTGGTCACGTTTACCCACGCGTCGCCCACCCGATCGGTGAACCAGAACGGATGCACCTGCCCTTCGGGGTCGAACTCCTCGGCCCAATAGCCAACCGACGGGGTCAACGTGCCCTCGCGGCTCATGTACTCGAGCGTCGCGGTTTTCCCGCCAGTGTCGGTGCTGAGGTAGCCGGCAACCGATGGATTGAACAGCGAAAGCGCCACATAGATCGCCAGCACCACCGCGGCGGCTGCGGGCACCATCCACGACGGCGTCGACGTGCGCTCGGGTTCCGCTGCAGGTGCAGGGTTG
>CAZGVQ010000420.1:0-3899 GCA_964529355.1 uncultured Acidimicrobiales bacterium | reverse complement strand
CATCAAAGGTGAGGACTCTAGGGTTGGATCTTGGATCGAAGCGAATTGGTGTTGCGGTTTCGGATTCTGATGGGCGGGTAGCAACCCCGATCGATACCGTGCATCGGACAGGCGATCGCCCAAGAGAACACCGTGCCATTGGCGAACTCGTCAGCGAATGGGAGGCCGAAATGGTCGTGGTTGGTCTTCCATTGTCGCTCGACGGGTCCATCGGTCCAGCAGCAAAAGGCGTGCTTGAAGAGATTGATGAGCTGGGTGCCGCGCTTCAGGTACCAATTGAGACCTACGATGAACGTCTAACAACCGTGACTGCCGACCGGTCGCTCATGGAACAGAACCTCGGTGCGGCCGAACGACGCAAGGTTGTCGATCGGGTTGCAGCAGCGATTCTGCTCCAGGGCTGGCTCGACAAGCAGCACGCTCAGAACTCTCCCCGATAACTCGAACCGTCACCTCCCCTCACCTTCTATGTCGAACTCTCACAACACTCCCAGTTCTCCCAGTTCTCCTAGTTCACCCGGGTCTCCCAGTGACGATCCGAATCAGCCGGGTGCCGTCGCCACCGAGCCGGCACCGGTCGAACAGCACGCGCCGCCCCAGTACGTGCAGGGCTACCAACGGCCCGACCAGCCCGTCGAACCGCACATCGAATACATCGACCCTCGCGACTACGTTCGGCTGCCGCGCCGATCCGGCCCATTACGCCGTTTGGCAATCGTGGCCGTCATCCTGGGCTTCGCTGGCTTCTATGCGGTGGGCGCAGCCGACGACTGGACCGCAGCCCAGGTGGTCCCCGACAACCCTCCCGGCGAAGAGATCGAGTTCCTCATTGCCGATGGCGAAGGAACCAACACCACCGCGCAGAATCTGGCCGGCGCCGATGTCATCTCCAACCCCACGCTGTTCCGGTATTGGCTCCGCTGTCCCAGCGCGGCCAAGCGCATTCTCGACTGCGAAGAGCCCCAAGAGGTCAGCTGGCAGGCCGGGAAGTATCGGATCAACCGCGACATGAGCTTTCAGGCTGTGGTCGACCTCCTCAACGAGGGGTCGATTCCACCCGAGAACTTCTCGGTCACCATCCCTGAAGGTCTCACCATCGATCAGATCATCGATCGACTCGTCGCCGAGAACTCCAACTACAACGCCGAGGATTTCCGGCTCTCGCTCGACAATCTTCAGGTCGAGACCGACTTCCTCCCCGAGGATCTCGCGGTCCGCTCCGACGCCGAAGGTTTCCGCACGCCCTATGAAGGGTTGCTGTTCCCGAGCACCTATGAGGTAGCCGAGGACGCCGCCTCGAGCGAGATCAGCATCCTGCGCAACATGGCGGGCACCATGGAGCAACAGTTCGAGGCTGCGCTGAACGAAGGCGGCGGGGTGCTGCCACCGGTCGCCGGACCCGACGGACTCAATCTCACCCAGTACGACATGCTCGTCATCGCTTCGCTGATCGAAGAGGAAGCACTTATCGACGCCGATCGCCCCAAGATCGCCCGGGTCATCTACAACCGGTTGCTTCAGAACGAGGCATTGGGTATCGATGCCAGCACCCGGTATGCGGTCGACAAGCGACCTGGCGACCCGCTCTTGCAAAGCGATCTTGACTCGGCGTCGCCGTTCAACACCCGAAACCTCAGCAACGTCGGCCTACCACCCACACCTATCGCAGCGCCTGGCCGGGCATCGATCGAGGCTGCCCTCGCTCCTGAGGAAGGCGACTGGTTCTTCTATGTGCTCACCGACGAAGGTGGAGTTCCGGGTGCCCACACCTTCGCCGTGACCGGTTCGGAGTTCGAGGCCGCCAAGGCAATCTGTGTAGAGCTGGGCTACTGCTGATCGATACGAGCTCGATCTCCGGGGCCACTCGGCTCGCAGCGGTTCTCGGAAATCCGGCCCGCCATTCGTTGTCGCCAGCGATCCACAACGCAGCTTTCGCCCATCTCGGCCTCGACTGGGTGTATCTGGCATTCGATATCGGTCCGGCTGAACTCACCGCGGCATTCGACGCAATGCGGTCGATGGGCATCGGCGGATACTCGGTGACGATGCCCCACAAAGATCAAACGCTCGAGCTGGTCGACGAGGTTTCGCCCGAGGCGGCGACGCTTCGGGCCGCCAACTGTGTCGTCAACCGCGATGGCCACCTGGTTGCCCACAACACCGATGGCGATGGATTTGTCGCCGGCCTCGAGCACGACACCGGGTTTGAGGTTGCGGGCAGCCGCGCGGCGGTTTTGGGCGCAGGCGGCGCGGCCCGAGCCGTGATCGACGCGCTTGCCCGTCATGGGGCCACCGAAGTCGTGGTGATCAATCGATCGGATACAAACGCCGAGACGGCGGCAGCCGTGGCAGGAGCCGTGGCGCGAACCGGCACCGCCGAAGACATCCGCGGCTGCGGTCTGGTGGTCAACGCGACGCCGCTTGGTATGGCACCCGATGTTGCGATGGTTCCTTGCGACCCCGAGCTCCTGAACGCTGACCACGTGGTTGCCGACCTGATCTATGCTCCTCGCGAGACCGCCTGGCTCGCCGCAGCTGCTCAGAGGGGCGCCACCACCCAGAACGGTTTGTCGATGCTGGTGTTTCAGGCGGCAACCCAGTTCACGCTCTGGACGGGCGAAGCCGCTCCTATCGACCAGATGTTTGCGGCGGTCGAGCACGCTCTTGGCGCAGGAAAATAGTTTCAACTCCGCCGAGTCGAAACGCTGGAAAGGTAGCCTGAACTGCCGATGTGAAACCTAGTCATATTGCTATGGAGGTAACCGTGGCGTTACAGGGAACAATCGAAACCTTTGCGTTGCCAGACGTCTTGCGCCTGCTCGCGACGAGCAGCAAGACCGGCAAGCTCGCGGTCGACGGCGACCGTGGGCTTGGCGCCATCTGGGTCGCCGACGGCGACATTGTGGCTTCCGAGATCGACCTTGGCGACCATCCCTCCACCGGATCCACCGATGTGACCGAGGGACTCTTCCAGATTCTGCGCTTCGAGAGCGGTGAGTTCACCTTCACCTCCGATGACACGCCAGCGTCGGCTGGCGACCCACGCAACATCGAGTCGTCGATCGCTTCATCGTCGGCCATGCTCACCGAGCTCGATCAGATCACCGAGAACGTTCCCGGCGTGCAGAGTCACGTCTCGCTCCGTCCGGAGCTCAGTGACTCCGAAGTCACGCTCACCTCCGAGCAGTGGAAGGTGCTTGCTGCAGTCGGTAGCGGTTCATCGGTCGCATCGATTGCCTCCAACTTCTCCTTTGGCGAGCTCGACGCACTCCGCCGGGTCGACGACCTGGTGGGCGAAGGCGTTGTCGATGTCTCCGATCAAGCCACTTCGATCGCTGCCACCGCTCCGGCGGCTACCGAGATGGACGCACTCGACGCTCCTGTCGAGGACGATCTGTCATTCGCTGCACCCGCAGAACCCGAGGTCGAGGTTGTCGAAGCGTCTGAAGACGCCATCGACCCATTCGCGCCGGTTGCCGATGAGGAACCCGCTGCGGCCGCTGACGAAGATCCGTTCGCCGCGGTCGCCACCGAGAACACCGAGGCCGTCGAGCTCGAGGAATCAATCGAAGCCGAACTCGACGACCCGTTTGCCGCTCCCGAGACCAGCGAAACGAGTGAGACGAGCGAGACCGCCGACGTCGAAGATCCTTTCGCTGCTGCTGCCGATGACGTCGTTGACGATTCGGTCACAGGAGAGACCACGTCTCACGACGACCCGTTTGCTTCAACCGTTCCTGAAGAACAAATCGAGGCCGACGACCCGTTTGCCGCTGTGGCAACCGACGATCCGTTCGCTCCTGCCGCAGAGATCGACGCAGCGGCCGAGGACACACCTGCGGAATCCGCCGGCATCGATCCCTTTGCTCCCGCGGCCGCAACTGCCGCCACCGGTGGCG
>CAZGVQ010000419.1:0-3909 GCA_964529355.1 uncultured Acidimicrobiales bacterium | reverse complement strand
GATTCGGGTTGGCGGCCGCGGCACCCACCGTCGCCCTGCTGTTTGCCGTCATCACCTCGGCCATCGTGTTGTTGGCGTCGGGAAGCAACCCGCTCGAGGCCTTCTCGGAGATGATCAACCACGCCCGCCGCCTCGAAACGATCATCGACATTCTCAACCGGGCCACCCCGCTCTACCTCTCGGGTATCGCCGCCGCCATCGGCTTCAAGATGAATCTGTTCAACATCGGCGTCGAGGGCCAGTACCGTCTCGCCGCGCTGATCGCCGCGTTCGTCGGCGCACAGGTGGCGCTACCCGGGGCCCTTCACGTGGGCCTGATTCTGCTCACCGCAATGGTGGTGGGCGCCGCTTACTCGGGCTTCGCCGGTGTCCTCAAAGTCACCCGAGGCGTCAACGAGGTCATCTCGACCATCATGCTCAACCTCATCGCCATATCGGGCATCATCGCCGCTCTGGTGCGCCGCTGGCAGGCCGGCGGCGAGGTCGACGCATCCGACAACAGTGTCGGAGTCGGAACAGAACCCATCGCCGAGTCGGGCATCATGCCCGACCTCAACGGTGTCGTCGAGCTGTTCACCCGAGAGATCGGCTCGGGCAAGTCCCTCACCGGAATCTTCGCCGTTGCGATTGTGGTGGGCATCCTCTATTCGGTGTTGCTCAGCCGTACCCGGTTCGGTTTCGATCTTCGGGCCAGTGGCCTCAACCCGTTCGCGGCGCACGCCGGTGGGGTTCCACCAAAGCGCATGGTGGTTAGCGCCATGGTGCTATCAGGAGCGGTGGCCGGGCTGGTCGGAATGGCCAGCCTCATGACCCTCGGACGGTTCAGCCCCAACTTTGTCGGCGGCCTGGGCTTCGCCGGAATCGCCACCTCGCTGCTGGGCCGTAACCACCCGGTTGGCATCGCCATCGCCGCACTCATCTTTGCCTTTCTCGACATCTCCTCGGGCATCCTTCAGGTCACCGGCTCGGCATCTCGCGAGATCGTGGTCATCATGCAGGGCATCATCTTGTTCGCCGCCGTGGTGGCCTACGAGGTCGTGCGTCGAATCCGCGAACGTGAGGAAGCCAAATCGGCAGCGGCCGCCCTCGTCGGAAACCCCGAGGTGGCCTCGGCATGAGCGTCACCGAACGTCTGGCCAAGATGCCCGCCTGGTTGCGCTGGATGCTGTTCGCCGCTATCGGCGTGTTTGTGCTGGCGGCAGTGCAGCACTTCGGCACCGACGACACCACCCGACTCACCGAAGTTCGAACCTCCCAGACCATGCTCCGCTGGTCGGTTCCGATTCTGCTGGCGGGCCTGGGCGGTCTGTTCTCCGAGCGAGCCGGCATCGTCAACATCGGTCTCGAAGGCATGATGATTCTGGGCACCTGGTTCGGCGCCTGGGGAACCATCGAGTTCGGAGCGTGGGCCGGCCTGCTCATCGGAATCCTCGGCGGGGCTCTCGGTGGATTGATCCATGCGGTGGCCACCGTCAGATTCGGCGTCGACCACATCATCTCCGGTGTGGCCATCAACATTCTCGCGCCCGGAATCGCTCGATTCTTATCGTCGGAGATTTTCGCGGGCATGCAGGGTGGCTCGGTCACCCAGTCGCCTCGAACCACTGCGGTGGGCCGCTTCACCATGCCGTTTCTGGCCGGTGGCAACATCTTTGGCTGGGAGTCACCCGACATCCTCGGAAGCATCGGCGATTCCAACTTGTTCTTCATCGCCGACTTCGCGCGCCTCGCCAGAGGACTGATGCTCGAGACCTCGCTGGCCACCATCATTGCGCTCGCGCTCGTGCCGCTTTCTACGTGGGTGATCTGGCGGACCCGGTTTGGTCTTCGGCTCCGCAGCTCGGGAGAGTTGCCACGACAGGGCGAGGTGCAGGGCGTCAATGTGTACTTCTACCGCTACGCCGGCGTCACCTTTTCGGGAGCGCTGGCCGGTCTGGGTGGTGCATTTATCGCCAGCAACGAGCTCGGTGGGTTGTACCTCGAAGGCCAAACCAACGGCCGAGGTTTCATCGGGCTCGCCGCCCTGATCTTCGGCAACTACCGGCCCGGCGGCATTCTGCTGGGCGCGCTGCTATTCGGGTACCCGTTCGGGCTCAGCCTTCGCGATCTCGATGGCGCGGCGTCGCATGCCCTGCTGCTGGTCAATACGGTTGCGCTTGCCGCAGTGGGTGCGTGGGCCGCGACCCAGCGCCGGTTGGTCGACGCCACACTGGCCATATCGCTCGCCATCGCAAGCGCGGTCTGGTACTTCATGTCTGACACCGTGCCCGACTGGTGGACCAGGATTCTGCCGTTCGTCATCGTGCTGCTCGTGCTGGTGTTCTTCGCCCAGCGCCTGCGAGCTCCGGCATTTAACGGACAGATCTATCGACGCGGCGAATAGGCTCGGGCGATGACCCTCAGCGCCCAGCAGCTCGACGCGTGGAACCGCGACGGGTTTCTCGCGATCGAAGGCTTCTACACCAACGAGCAGTGTGTCGGACTACGCGAACGGGCGCTACAGCTCGTCGACGATTTCGACCCACGGGAGTCGCCATCGGTCTTCTCCACCACCGACAAGAGCCACGCCCAGGACCACTACTTCCTCACCTCGGGCGACAAGATCCGCTTCTTCCTCGAAGAAGGCGTCACCGATGACGCCGGTGACCTCACGGTGCCCAAGCACGAGTCGGTCAACAAGCTCGGGCACGCGATGCACGACCTCGACCCGGTGTTCGACACCTTCTCGCGGACCGACAAGCTTGCAGGTGTGGTGCACGACCTCGGGTTCACCGATCCGCAATTGCTGCAATCGATGTACATCCTCAAACCGCCCAGGGTTGGTGGCGAAGTCGTGTGGCATACCGATCACACCTTCCTGTGGACCGAACCGCAATCGGTGGTGGGGTTCTGGGTGGCCATCGACGACGCGACTGTCGACAACGGTTGCATGTGGGCCGTACCGGGTGGCCACACCCTTCCGGTGAAGAGCCGATTCCGACGCGAAGGCGCTGGCACCACCGACGACATCTTCGACGCAACCGAGTACGACACCTCCGAGCGGGTTCCACTCGAAGCACCGCGCGGCACACTCATCGCGCTCCACGGCTCGCTCCCCCATTGGAGCGGCCCCAACACCAGCGAGCATCCCCGACACGCCTATACGGTGCACATCATCGAGGGTCAGGCCGAGTACCTCGCCGACAACTGGCTCCAACGGTCGGCTGATCTGCCACTTCGAGGGTTTGATGCCCGCGTCTGAGACGCCGTCGCGCGAGACGCTACGAACCGCTCCAAAGGTGCTGCTGCACGACCATCTCGACGGTGGCGTTCGCCCACAAACCATCATCGATCTCGCGTCCGACATCGGACACGATCTTCCCACCACCGACTCCGGCGAACTCGCCGACTGGTTCTTCTGTGGCGGAGACGACATCGGCAATCTTCCGAAGTACCTCGACAAGTTCCGGCACACCTTCGGTGTGATGCAGACCCGCGATGGCCTTCACCGGGTTGCTCGCGAAGCCGCCGAGGACCTGGCCGCCGACGGCGTGGTGTACGCCGAAGTGCGTTTCGGCCCGTCGCTGCACCTCGGCAGTGGGCTCAGCATCGACGAGATCATCGAAACCGTGGTCGATGGCCTCACGACCGGCAGCGAGGGCACGCCGCTCCGTTGCGGTGTCCTGGTGACCGCGCTTCGCAACGCCGATGACAGCTTGGCCCTGGCCGAGGCAGCGGTTCGCTATCGCGACCGCGGCGTGGTGGGCTTCGATATCGCTGGTCCTGAAGAGGGGTTTCCGCCCCAACGACATCTGCCGGCGTTTCAGCACCTACAGCGCGAGAACTTCCATTTCACGATCCACGCTGGCGAAGCGTTCGGGCCTCGCTCGATCTGGAAGGCCCTGCAGTGGTGCGGTGCCGAACGCCTGG
>CAZGVQ010000418.1:0-3923 GCA_964529355.1 uncultured Acidimicrobiales bacterium | reverse complement strand
GAAGAGCTTGAACTTTCCGATCTGAAGCTCGTCGTCGTCCTCGAGTGCCACCTCATCGACCCGCTCGCGGTTTACATAGGTTCCGTTGAGCGAGCCCAGATCGCGCACGACATAGGTCGCGCCATCGCGTGACAGCTCGGCGTGGCGCCGCGAAACCGTGACATCGTCAAGGAAAATGCCTGAGTCAGGGTGCCGGCCCGCAGTTGTGAGCTGGTTGTCGAGGGCGTAGCGGCTTCCGGCCTTGGTGCCTCGCTGCACGAACAGCACGCCCATGTCGGGCCCGAAGTCAGACCGGTCGAACCCGTCGTCGTCGAGTTCGTCGACCTCCACCGCAGCAGCCGCCGAGAGGTCATCGAGGGAGATCGCGTCGGTGCGCTCGTCGCGAACTTCGCCAATGAGGACCCCACACGACGAGCAGAAATTCGACCCGACGGTGTTGACATGGCTACAGCTCGGACAGACGACTCCGGACATGGTGGATACTCCTGGCAGATTCCTTCAGCCCTCGATGAGCTGAAGGTAAGCGGCGGAATCGAGCAGGGATTCGAAGGTGTCGACGTCGGTTGGAGTGATGGTGCAGATCCACCCTTCGCCGTACGGGTCCTCGTTGATCTTCTCAGGCGTCTCGCTGAGTTGGTCGTTGACCGTGGCCACGGTGCCTGAAAGCGGGGCAAAGAGATCGGACACCGACTTGGTCGACTCGACCTCGCCGAAGGTGGCACCAGCGTCCAGCTCGGTGCCGACGTCGGGTAATTCGACGAACACCACATCGCCAAGTGCGTCCTGGGCGTAGTCGGTAATGCCGATCCTCACCGTGCCGTCGTCGAGAAGAATCGCCCACTCGTGGTCACTCGAGTAGCGGAGTGTGTCAGGAACATTCATAGAAGTGAACCTAGTGGATTCATGTGACACCGTTCTCCTTCGGTGCACTGTTGTCGCTCACCGACGGCGTCGGCGCAGTGCCGCCGTTCCGGTCGCGCAGTACCGCGAGTCCCGCCGGTATGTATTCGGCCAGTGAGAGGTAGGCGAAGAACAGCCCTGGCACGCCGAAGATCCAACCCAGCGCAGTCGCGGTGCCATCCCAGGAGATGTCGGCTGATCCGGCCAGAAAGAACGGATAGGAGATCATCAACAAGAACGCGCCGGTCTTTCCCCACCAGGTCACGTCGAGTCGATCGGCGCCCAGTGACGCCAGCGCAATCACCGCTAGGGCAATGAATGCCTCACGGAACAAGGTGAGACCGGCGAACCACCAGGGCACCGCGCCGACCCAGGCGATGGAGGTGACACCTACCAGCAACATGATGCGGTCTGCGGTGGGGTCGAGGACCTTGCCGAGCTCTGAAACCTGGTTGAACCGGCGGGCGATGTAGCCGTCGACCCAGTCGGTGGCGCCGATTGCGGCCAGGAGCCATGCCGCCGCGTAAGGCCGGTCGTAGCCGAACAGCAGCACGACGAAAACCGGCACGCACAACAGTCGGACAAACGAGATGATGTTGGGCACCGTGAAGATCGGACCCCACTCGGTTGCTTCGATGCTCTCGCTGGTGGTCACAGGGCCAGACTACGATCTGGTGCCATGTCGGCAAACCCGAGCATTTTCACCCGCATCATCAACGGCGAGATCCCGGGCCGGGCCGTCTGGCGCGACGAACTCGCGTTCGCGATGCTCGACATTCGGCCGCTCAATCGTGGTCATACCTTGGTTATTCCGCTCCAGCAGATCGATCAGTGGACCGACCTTCCGGCCAGCCTCGCCGCTCATTGTTTCGGTGTGGCCCACAGTATCGGTGCGGCCCAGGTTGCAGCCTTCGCCCCGGCCCGAATCGGCCTGGTCGTCGCCGGTTTCGAGGTGCCGCATGCCCATATTCACGTCGTGCCAACAAACACGATGGGCGACCTCGACTTCGCGTCGGCCGATACCTCACCCGACCCGTCCGACCTCGACGACGTGGCACAGGCGCTGCGTGCGGCGCTGCGCGCCGACGGACATGGCTCGTCGGTGCCCGGCGACTAGGTAACCAGCCTCGAAGCTACGAAGGCAGCCTGGTTCGCTTGAAGACAAAAATGTTGTCGGCCGCCGAGGATTGATCGAATCCAAGCGGTGCGAGGCCTTCGGCAAAGTCGAGCACCTGAGCGATGCCCCATTCGGGCGCTTGAGCAAGGTCGAGAACGATGACGTTCACCCCTTCGGCCGCCGCTTCGCTGCGCACAAACTCGTCACTCGTGTCGAGCTCGAACACCCGCCGCCGCTCGGCCACCTGGGGCAGAACGCTCGATGAGGCGCGAACCAGCGCATCCTCGGGAAGCTCGTTCACCGCCTGAATCAGCGCGATATCCGACACGTCGCGGCGACTCCACGACCATGGCCGCTGGTACGGCGAGCTGATCGAGTCGCGCACAAAGAACACCAGCACGGTGAGCACGATGGCACCCAGAACCCGGGGGTCGATGAGTGTCCGTTTCCCGCGGATACGGCCGGCCTGGCTGAGCGCAAAGGCCGCAGCGACAAACAGGAACGGTAGCGGCGCCATATCCTGCTCGGGGTGCCCGAAGCGGTCTTCGCCGATGTCGCTCAGCAGGTACAGCGCCTCGAGCGGGATGACCGGCAATACGTAGCGCGGCGCCACCATCGGCAGAAACAGCAGCGGGGCCAGCAGAAACACCACCCGGTCGAAGGACTGGCGCGAGAACAACACCTCGATGACGTCGAGCGGTTGGGTGATCAGACCCCATAGCGATCCCCACGGGGTGTCGCCCCAACGCTCGAAGGCATCGACGTGCGGGTAGATGCCTTCGCCCGCCACCAATTCGACAATGACAAAGGCCCCGATCAACCATGCGGCTCCGCTCAGTGCGGTGAGCAGTCCGGCGCGACGGTGCCCATCGAGAGCAACCAGAACGCCCAGCCCGACGATGGCCAGGCTCAGATCGGCTCGGGCCGACAGCACCACGACCACGAGGAGCCCGAATCGCCACCAGCGCTCGGATTTCGCGAAGTGGATGGCTCCCAGAAGTCCCGCCGGAGCCACCGACTCGAGGTGGAAGTCGGCGAGGTTGATGTTGTGCAGCGCCGGATAGAACATGTACGCGAAGCACAGGGTCAGGGTTGCTCCCACGCGCAGGTTCGCCTGATTTCGAGCGATGCGCCAGAGCGGCACGACGCCGATCGCCAGGAACGCCGACTGGATCACGAGGAGTGACGGCCCGATAGGCACAAACTGGAGCAGCCAACCCAGTGGGAGGAATCCAACGGCCGCCTGCTGGGCCAGAAAGTGGGTGCCGTCCACGCCGACGCCGGGGTCGATTCCTTCGCCGAGCTTCCACGCCGCCTGTACATAGCGGGCCAACTCGGTGCCGTTATCGAACGAGCGGTACTGCGACAGGGATAGCCCGGCAAGAATGATGAAGTTGATGGCGGCGAGGATCCACGGAATGACCCGGTCCGACGATGGGCTGTCGAGGCGCGCCTGGAAACGAAGTGACCACCGCTCGAAACTGCGACGCAGCTGTTGTCGACGATTCACGAACCCGCTTCCGTTGCTGGTTCGAGGCGATCGGCCAGCTGGCTGCCGGTGTTGCGTGCGTTGTTCACCGCAGTACTGACGGGGTAGATCTCGAGCAGCTCAGAGGGCGCCGGCACAAAGAGCTTTTCGAGTTCAGCGAGGTCGTCATAGCTCGGGTCGAGCCACTGCTCCCACGCGTCGGGGGCGAGCATCACCGGCATCCGGTTGTGGTAGTCGGCCATCTTTGTATTGGGCTCGCCGGTGATGATCGAGCACGAGCGCAGGGGCTCGTCGGAGCGATCGGGCCCACGCCAGGACTCCCAGATCCCCGCAAAGGCAAATGGGTCTCCATCGACCCGGTGAATGAACACCGGCTGCTTCGCATCATCGATTCGCTGCCACTCATAGAAACCATCG
>CAZGVQ010000417.1:0-3946 GCA_964529355.1 uncultured Acidimicrobiales bacterium | reverse complement strand
CGATCGACCTCAGCGGACTTCCTCAAGCTGACTGAACCGACTCGTCGGACCAGGAATCCACCACCCAGCGGTGCGCCACCGTCACGCCATCTCGGTGCACCATGGCGCGCTGCTCCAATGGGGTGACCGACGTCTTTAGTTGCTCCTGTTCGTGGGCGATCAGCGCCGCTCCCGGCTTCATACGCTTCAACACCGCCGGGACAAGGTTCTGAAGTGCCGTGATGGGCAGGAAGATGAACACCACATCAGCTTCGGATACGTCGGCATCGCGTGCATCGACTTCCTGCAGCGTTACGTGGTTCCTTACATCGGTGCTGTCTGAGGCGGCAACCGTAGCCCGGCCTCTGGCCACCAACGCTGGGTCGGTCTCGTACCCGACGGCTTCGCAGCCATGCCTGGCGGCGGCGTCGATGAGTACCCGTCCGTCTCCACACCCCAGGTCGATGAGTTGTTGCCCAGCCTCGATGCCGGAGAAATCGAGAAGGTGCGGGATGAGCCCGGTCGGGGTTCCAAGAAACGGCCCGAGGTCGGTCGGGCTCGCCTGGCGCTTGCCGAGGACCTGGCGAACGGGCTTCACCAACGCATACGCCGGGGTGAGCACAGCGGGCAACGCTACTGAGGTGAGGTCGTCCATCGACGGTCGAAGCTGCTGGGGGATCTTCGTAACCAGGCCCGACGGCCGCTCCCACCCAAGCTGAACCCGAAACTCAAACTCATCGTCGGCCAGGAAGGTCGTCGTGTCGTAGAACGTCGCGTAGCGAAGCCACAGCGGTTGATCGCCGCGGTGCTCGGACCGGTAGCCAGCGGCCTCCAGCGTCGTGGCCGTGGTTTCGAGCGACTCCGAGCCAACGGTGAGCGCGATGGCATAGATCGCCCGGTCGGGCGCAGCTGGGGCAATGGATCTTGCGGTGACCCCTTTGGTTTCGAGCAGTTCGGTCAGACGGGCGATTTCGTGGTCGACGGCGGCATCCATCGCCTCGATCGCTGCCGCTGCGTCGTCGACCTGTGCTCGCTCGGCAGACGAGAACTCTTCGGTGCTGGCGGACAACTGGGCAAGGGTCGGCCGGAGTTGTTGACGGTTGATTGCGTCGACGAGTCGATCGTTCACGCTTTGTGGCATTCGTGGTCTGTCGGTTGGTTGTGGGCTCGCGCAAGCGGTTTATGCCCAGGCGATCCGGCTGAAGACGGTGGTGGTGCAGTAGTAGATGTCGCGATTACTGCCGGCGGTGAGGAACATACCGTTTGCGATGCGTGAACCGGTGGGCACTCGGTCGAGAATCGTGCCCGACGCGATGTCGACTACGATGACATCGTCGGATCCGTCGGCGGTGAAGTCGTTGATCACCAACTCGCCGGACTCGGGAAACACCACCGGCTGCATCGACGGTCGAACGTCGAGCTGCCAGGCAACATCCATCACCTCATCGGTGGCGACTCCGGCGAGGCCGCCGTTGACCGAATCCCAGGCGATTGCCATGTCGAACTCGGGCACATGGACGGGCGGGGCGATGATGCCGCCCCCCGGCACCCCGAACGGTTCGATCACATCGATGTCGTCAGGGTCGTCGATGCCGATACGAAACAGCCGCTGGGCTCCGGGCCATGGAGCGGGACGGCGCCACGACATCGCTCTGCCGGGCGGCTCGGCGTACCGACCGTTGGGTTCGGTGTTGTGAATCATCCGCACCGACTCGATGTCGCCGCAATCCATCAACCAGACCGAGCCATCGGAGATGCACGCATCCCAGGCCAGGCCCCGCTGGTCGTCGGCGTCGCGATAGCGGGCTTTCCAGTCGTCGAGCACCATCTCACCTGAGGTGTTGCCCGTGGCAACGCTGATGCGCAGCAGGTGCTCGGTGCCGGGCACATAGATGAGGTCGCCGTCGGGTGTGCGGTCGGCGCCTATGCGCCCCATCGATCCTTCGGGCAGAACCAGCGGCTCCTCGATGATCGACAGGTCCGCGGGATCGAGGCGGGTGATGGTGGTGCCGCCCTGCCCCTCGAGCCGGAGGTCCTTGGTGATGAGGGTGCCGTCGGACAGCGCCAAGAGCCCGTTGTGGGCCCGGTCGGCGGGAAGCTCGCGCTCGGCCAGAACCGACAGGTCGTCGGGGTCGAGTCGGTGGAGGTAGCTGCCGTTGACCGACAGAATCCCTCCGTTGGCGTGCGCCAGGATCGCGCCACACCACACGTGTTCGCCGCAGGGAAGTTCGGGCGATGTCGCGAGGGGTTCGAGCGTTTCAGGATCGAACCGTTGCACCCAGCCAAACGGCGGAGGCCCGCTGAAGGCGGCCATGGTTCCGCCCACGTACCACTGGCCGGGGTCGCGTTGGACCGCCATGACGTTCCAGAGACCGTTGCGGCTCGTGAGCACCGACGCCTCGCCGTTGGCTGCATCGAGACGACCGGGCGACGACTTCTGTCGTCGGTTACCGCCACACTCCACCGGCCACGCCGATGGCCAGTAGCCAGGGTGGCGTTCGGCGCGGTCCAGGGGTGTACGAGACGACATGGCCAAGAATGTAGCTAGCTGCCACCAGCAAAGGGACTAATGGATCCATGTTGGTTTCGCAGCAGACAAGGCAGGAACGCAGCGAACACCCCACCGAAGAGATACGTGCCCACCGTGCCCTCAAGTACCGAGTCAAAGGCAACGCTGAACCGCAGATCGTTCATCGAGCCAGGGGGAGCGATGGTTCGGACCTCACCGCGAAGGCCACGGCGCATGGCCATTTCGATTCGCTCCTCATCGGCGGTGCCATCGAGAGAGTACTGGCTGCCGTCGACGCGGAATTGCAGCGCCAGTGGTGTGCCAGCCCAATGACCAGCCACCTTGAAGTTGCGATTGATGAGGTTCTTGGTTTGTCCTTCAAGCATGAACTCGTCGGTGCCAAGGATTCCTTCGACCCTCACGTGAGACCCAAGCCACGACCCATCTGACTTCAGCTGGAAAACGCGGGTACCGATGGTGCCCTCGGCCGTCATGTCGGCCTTTTGCTTGCTGTAGCGAATGTCAACTCGAAGCGCCTCCATCAGGCCAAGGTAGCGCTCAGGTGGCCACGACTTATAGGGAGTTCTCGGCCACTGGTGGTAGACCGTGGGAATGGAGCTGAGCGAGTTTCGTGAGACTGCATCGGCGTGGATCGACGCCAACGTTGAGCATGCCCCGCCGGACTACGGCGCCATCATGCCGCCCGACATGTACGACCGGGGCGTGGCCTGGCAGAAACACTTGTTTGCCGAAGGATGGGCTGGCGTGCACTGGCCAACCGAGTATGGCGGCAAGGGCCTCACGGCCGAGCACCAGTCGATCTGGCTCGAACTCTGCGCCCTGGCCGAGGTGGCCCCGTTCATCAACATGGTGGGCTTCGTGCTGGCTGGGCAGGGTGTGCAGTTGCTGGGTACCGATGGCCAGAAACAAAAGCACCTCAACAACATTTTGTCGGCCGACCAGGTCTGGTGTCAGCTGTTCTCTGAACCCAACGCGGGCTCTGACCTGGCATCGCTCCAGACATCGGCGGTAAAGGACGGCGACGAGTGGGTGGTGAACGGACAGAAGGTCTGGTGCAGCGGAGGCCGCTACAGCGATTGGGGAATCCTGATGGCACGAACCAATCCGGATGTCGCGAAGCACAAGGGCATTTCGTTTTTCCTCATCGACATGCACTCCGAAGGAGTCGAGACCCGACCCCTGAAGCAGATGACCGGCGACGCCGAGTTCGACGAGGTCTTCTTCACCGACGTGCGGTTGCCAAAGGACGCATTGCTGGGCGAAGAGAACGAGGGCTGGTCGGTGGGCATGACCATCCTCACCAACGAGCGTGGCTCGATCGGCGCGGCCGCCATCGGCACGCAACGGCGACTCGATGCGCTGGCGGCCCTGGGTTCAACTCGTGGCGACGATGGCCTCAACCCCCACGAAACCCAACGCCTCATGGACCTGCTGGCC
>CAZGVQ010000416.1:0-3950 GCA_964529355.1 uncultured Acidimicrobiales bacterium | reverse complement strand
GTACTGAAGTCACCGGTGCACCTGCAATCGCTTCCCGAACTCGCCGCCGCCTATCCCGACGCCCGGCTTGTGGTGACCCACCGAGAGCCGGCCGACGTCCTTGCGTCGGTATCGAGCCTCATCGCCAACCTGCGTTCGGCATTCTCTGACACCGTCGATGCGAAGGCGGTGGGCCGATACCACCTCGATCTCTACGGGCGAAGTCTGTTGGCTCTCGACGATCGACTCGACGGCCTGTTCGACCCCAGCCGCGTCGTGCACGTCCACCACGCCGACATCACCCAGGATCCGGCGAAGGTCATCGGCTTCATCTACGACCAACTCGGACTCGCGATGACGAAGGATGCTTCGCAGGCGATCCAAGCCGTCATCGCCAACAAGCGCGAGGACACGCTGGGTGCGCATCGCTACGACACCGCCGACTTTGGCTTTGCGTCCGATGAAGTGGAGCAGGAGTTTGCCAGCTATCGCACCCGTTTCCTGTGCGCTGACGGCGGGTCGGCGCCCGCCGCTGGCTAGTCGACGTAGCGATTTGCCCAGGCGGCGATGACGTCGGCGACGTAGCTGGCGTCATCGGGGTTCGACAGCATGTGGTCGGCACCATCGATGGAGACAAACGCCTTCGGGTGACGGGCTGCTTCGAAGATGCCGCGGGCGTTCTCGATGCCAACGGTGTTGTCGACGGGGGAGTGCATCACCAGCACGGGACGGCCAAGGTTGTTGATGATCGCTGGAAGGTTCTGCTCGCACACGTCGGTGAGAAACTGATCCTGGACGGCGAACGGTCGACCAGCTAGCTGCACTTCGGCTCGACCGTCGGTCTTGATGGTGTCGATGGTTGAGTCGTCGAAAAGGTGAAGCACATGACCAGGGTCGGTCGGCGCGGCGATGGTGACCGCAGCGCGGATACTAGGGATCCTGGCGGTTGCGGCGAGTACCGCCGCCCCTCCGAGGCTGTGGCCGATGAGCACCGCCGGCCGCATGAAGCGTTCGGTCATCATGTCGGCGGCGGCAACGAGGTCGTCGACGTTGGACGTGAAGTTGGTGTTCTCGAAGTCGCCGTCGCTTGAGCCGAGGCCGGTGAAATCGAACCGGAGCACCTCGAAACCGTTGTCGGTCAGGCCTGTGGCGATACGAGACGCAGCCTTGACATCTTTTCCGCAGGTAAAGCAATGAGCGAAGATGACGCTGGCTCGAGGTTCGCCCTCCGATGGTGTGTCGAGGCGTGCGGCAAGCTCGTCGCCTTGTGACCCGGGGAACGTGATGCGCGTGACGTCGCTGTTCATGGATTCAGTCTGGCCGCTCGGAACAGCAAACAAAAGGTCACCCAGCCTCTCACTAGCTGATCGACGGGCCGTACCATCGTGGATCGGGCGCCGTCCCGTGAGGAGATCGATATGAAACTCAACGCGAACCAAACCAGGCGACCAGCCATCCGGTGGTTTTTCTTTGCCGTTGCCGCGCTGATCTTGTCGGCATGTGGCACATCGGCTCGAGACTCGATCGTCCTTCCTGAGACCGCACCTCCCGAGCTTGTGGCGGAGTTCGAGAATGGCGACAGCTCTGGCGACGAAACGGATCCAGTAGGAGACAGCCCCACCGAAACCGTTCCCCAGCCGACCAGCACCGAAGCCCCCGGTGCCATCGATGTACCTGATGCGAGCGAGGCGAGCGAGGCCAGCGAGGCCGTGGACGAGGCATCCCCGGCGATTTCCCCCGACGTGACCATCCCTGTCGCCGTGAGCGAAAGCGGCCGAAACCCCGCGTACGGCGGAGGAAACGGTGGCATCCCACTCGTCGATGCGCTCTCGGTTTCACTGCCGACCGTCGGTGGCGAACCGGTGGACGTGAGCCAATACCTCGGCCAAGACGTCGTGCTCTGGTTCTGGGCACCGTGGTGTTCGTGGTGCAACGTAGAGGCCGAGCGAGTGAAGGCGTTGGCGACCGAGTTCGATAGCCGCGTCGAGTTCGTCGGTGTCAGTGGACTTTCTGACGAACCGAGCATGCAAGAGTTCGTCGACCGTCACGATCTTGGGCATATCACCCACCTCAACGATGTCGACGGCCAGTTCTGGGTCGACCTCGATGTGACCTACCAGCCGTGGTGGATGTTCATCAACGACAACGGCGAGGTCGTATTGAACTGGCAGGGTCGTCTTTCCGAAGACGAGATCCGCGAAGTGATGAACGTGCTTCTCGTCGCGTGATGCCGAGATGGCGCCCGGTCGTTGCCGCGTTCGTCGTTTCGATAATCGCCATGGGCTGTTCGACGCAAGATCCGGCGACGCTGCGCTGCGAACCAGCCGACGATTCGGCTATCAGCGACCTGCTGGGTGAGGTCGATCTCGAGACGTTCTCGATCGATCGTCTCGACGAATGCGTCTGGACGTCGCAGGATACGCCAGCCGAAACCATCACCATCCGTATCGAAGACGCACCTGACGGGGCGCTCTTTGTCGAGCATGCGATCGAAGCGACGAGCCCGGATCGGGTGATGCCACTCGATCTCCCCGGTGATGCTGTTCTGTTCGAAGACGAGGCAGTCCTTGGACGGTCCGGTAACCAGATTGCGTTGGTGACCTCGTCGATCGACACGAGCCTTCTCGTGCCGGTGCTCATTGCTTCTCTGGAGCGACTCGACGCCCTCTAGCGCACTGCCTCGGCAAGTGCAGTAACCCCCTCGACCAACTTCGCCTCGAGTTCCGGGTCGGTCAGTTCGCCCTTTTCGGAGTCGAAGTTGTCGTAGAAGCTGGGTATGGAAATCGCGCCCTGAAGCTTTGCGCCGAAGAAAGGGGCGCTCGTCTCGGCGGTGGCGAGCACTCCGCTGGCTCCCCGACCGCCCGGCGAGGTTGCGAGCAACAGCAGCGGCTTGTCCTGGTACACCGCCATATCGATGCGCGATGCCCAGTCGTACACATTCTTGAAGGCCACCGAGTAACCGCCGTTGTGTTCGGCGAGGGAAATGATGACGGCATCGGCCTCACCGATGGCATCAAAGAACCGCTGCGCTGGCTCGGGGACGCCGTCGGCGTCCTGTCGATCCTGGCTGAAGATCGGCATCTCGAAGTCGTTGAGATCGAGATAGGTGATGGTGCTCCCATCGATGGCTTCGGCCGCCAGATTGGCGGCGTGTTCCACCAACTGTCGATTGATGGAGGTACTGCTATTGGAGCCCGCAAAGGCCAAAATCGTGGTCATGGCGAAACCGTAGCGCCACGCCCGGGCGTCGACCGGCCGAAACGAGCAGCATCGGCTTCGAGGTCGAGCGGAATGTTCGATGGCTCGCCGGCTTCGATCATGTCGAGAGGGACTTCCCACATGATCTCGAACTCGATGCCGTCGGGATCCTGGCAATAGAGACTGCGAGTGACGCCATGGTTGTTCTCGCCGACGAGTGCTCCCATGCGGTGCAGTCGGGCCTTCGCCTCGATGAGATCCGCGATGGTTTCGACCTCCCAGGCGATGTGGTACAGCCCGATGTTGCGCGAGCCGCCGACCTTCTCGTCGGCCGGAAAGAGCGCGAGATCGTGATCGGTATTGGAGCTGGGCGACGACAAGAAGACACCGAAGTCCACGTCCATTCGCTCGAGCCCCAACGCTTCCTGGTAGAAGGTGGCTGAAGCCTCCGGATCGCTGACCCAGAGCACCGCATGTCGCATTCCAAGTGTTGCCATGGTGATCGCAACCTCGTGCGGTCGACCGCTATTCCCGTCACTCGGCAAGTGCGCGCAGCCAGGCGGGATCGGCGCAAAGCCGTGCCCGCTATCTTGTGGCCATGACCGCACCGAACATTCTCTTCGTGATGGCCGACCAGCTGGCGCCGCACTTCACCGGCACCTACGGCCACCCATTGGTTCGGACCCCGAATCTCGATGTATTGGCGGCCCGCGGTGCACGGTTCGATGCCACGTATTGCCACTCGCCGCTGTGCGCCCCGGCGAGGTTCACGA
>CAZGVQ010000415.1:0-3952 GCA_964529355.1 uncultured Acidimicrobiales bacterium | reverse complement strand
CCCGTCGGGAAACGGGGTGCTTAACGGCGTGCCGGTGACGGTTGCACCGGTAGCGTTGGTCGGATGAACAACGAAGCCGGACTCGCCGATGCGGTCGATGAGTTTCTCGACCGGGTGGGCAACACCATCGAACCTCTTCGCGATGAGGTCTTCGCGGTCACGGCCGAAGAGCTGCGACACAAGCTGATCATCGAGGCGCACAACCTGTCGGCCGCGTTCATCGATTGCGACGATCGGCACTCCGAGCTCGAGATCCTGGGATTCATCGAGGCGCTCGGCCGCTATCTGCCCGATCTCATGCCGGCCGACCTCACCGTGGCCGATGTTCGCGAAGCAAAGCTGCTCGACAACAAGAAGTCGTGGCTCGACGAGCCGTCGGGGTTGTTCGCAACACTCGTTCGAGTCGATGCGAAACGCGGGTCGCAATACTCGAGTGTGTACTACGAGCATGCGATGCGCGTGGCCCACACCGTCATCAGCCTCGACGACTACACCTCGCGGCTCGAACTCAGCGCGGTCGAGCAGTTTCGGTCGATGTTGCTTCGGTCGATCAAGTCGGGCGGTGTGAGTGGCAACGCCCAGTCCGCGATGGGCGCTGTTGGCGGCTCCGAACACGGCATCGACCCCACCATCGACCTCCCACCAGAGCGTCCGCTCGATGAGCTTCTGGCCGAGCTCGATGAACTCATTGGCCTCGATGAGGTCAAAGAAGAGGTCAAGCTGGTGGCGGCGCTGCTGCAGGTCCAGAAGATCCGCGAAGAGCGTGGACTCGAGGTCACCGAATCGAGCCGGCATCTCGTGTTTGTGGGCAACCCTGGAACCGGCAAGACCACCGTGGCCCGGCTGCTTTCGCAGATCTACCGCACCCTCGGTGTTGTCGAGGTTGGTCACCTGGTCGAGACTGACCGGTCGGGGCTGGTGGCCGGTTTCGTCGGGCAGACCGCAACCAAGGTCAACGAGACCTTCGACCGCGCCGACCAGGGGGTGCTGATCATCGACGAGGCGTACTCGCTGGTGCGGGGCGGCGAACGTGACTTCGGCCGTGAAGCCATCGACACCGTCGTGAAACTGGTGGAGGATCGCCGAGACAGCATCGTGGTGATCATGGCCGGCTACCCCGACGAGATGGCCCAGCTCATCGACGCCAACCCCGGCCTCAAGTCGCGGTTCCCCAAGACCATCACCTTTCCCGACTACGACGACGATGAGCTGTTGAAGATCTTTGAGATCATCGCCAACAAGAACCATTTCGATATCGACGATTCGGCCCGCGAGGCGGTTTCGGCCTTCTTCGCCACGGCCGACCGTGGCAAAGGTTTCGGAAACGGCCGGGCCGCGCGCAACCTCTTTGAGGCGGCGGTCGCCCGTCAGGCCGTGAATCTGTCGAAGATGATCGAAAACAGTCAGGAGGTGACCGACGAGGTGCTTACGACCCTGTCGGGCACCGACATTCCGGGGCGTGATGAGGTTCAGGCGCTGGGCGACTGAGTCCCGACGCTGCCTCCAGTAGGTCGGTGACCGCGCACATCGGAAGGCCCACCACGTTGGTGAAGCACCCGTCGATCGCTGCGACGAAGCCGGCCGCTTCATCCTGAACGGCCAGGCCGCCGGCCTTATCGTCGGCGGCACCCGTGACGACGTAGGCGTGCACCTCGGCCGGCGACAGCGGCCTGATGGTCAGCACGGTCGAGACCACCCGGGTTGCGACCTGCTCGCCGGTGCGGAGCGCCACGGCGCTCACCACCTCGACCTCGCCATCCGACATTCCCAGCAACGTTGCCCGAGCCGCGTTCCGGTTTGCCGGCTTCCCAAGCACCCGACCCCGATGTACCACCACCGTGTCAGCCCCCAAAGTGAATGTGGGGTCAGACACCACATTCACTTTGGCGGTTGCGAGGGCGGTGACGTAGTCGGTGGGGGAGCCGCCGGCTTCGAGGACTTGTTGGCCGATTGAGGCCTCGTCGACTTCCGGGATCGCCACCGCGAAATCGATGCCGGCGTCTTCGAGGAGTTGGTGTCGTCGTGGTGACCCTGATGCCAGGACGAGTACGGGCGTGCTCAGTGGTCAGCCACCCGACACGATTGCTTCGGCTTCTTCGCCCAGCGCTGCGGGACCGTAGGGATCCTCGAGCCATCCTTCGGGCAGCGTTACCGGTTTTGGGCCACCGCTGTGGCTGCGAGGGATACGCATTGCCTCGGGCGGAAGCGCAAGACTCGGGTCGATGTCGGCCAGCACGGCGTCGAGTTCGTCGAGGCTGGTGACCTCGTTCATGCGGCGGCGGATCTTCGGCCCGACCGGAAAGCCGGTGAGGTACCAGACCGCGTGTTTCCGGAACGACCGCAGCGAGAGTTCGGACTCGGTCCACTCGACCAGCAGCTGGGCGTGTTTGCGAATCACGGGAACCACCTCGGCCATCGTCGGAGGCGGCTGCACCGGTCGGCCCTCAAAAATGTCGACCAGGTCGCGGAACAGCCATGGCCGGCCAAGACAACCTCGGCCGATCACCACGCCATCGCATCCGGTCTCGGCCATCATCTCGATGGCGTCGTGCGCTTCCCAGATATCGCCGTTGCCCAACACGGGAATCGTGGTTACGTGCTCGGCCAGGGCGGCGATTGCTGATCGGTCGGCCTGACCGGAGTACAGCTGTTCGACGGTGCGGGCGTGTAGCGCAACCGCTTTCACGCCTTCTTCTTCGCCAATCTTGCCCGCATCGAGGTAGGTGAGATTGTCGTCGTCGATGCCGATGCGGAACTTGATGGTCACCGGAACGTCACCAGCCGCCTTCACCGTTGCGGCGATAATGGCCCGCAGGTGGTTGCGCTTCACAGGGAGGGCGCCGCCGCCCCCACACTTGGTGACCTTTTTGACCGGACAACCGAAGTTCATGTCGATGTGGTCGACACCGTGCTCTTCGACGAGCCACTTGGTCGCCTCGGCCGTCCAGTAGGGATCGACGCCGTAGAGCTGCACGCTGCGCGGCGACTCGTCGGCTGCGAACTCGGCCAGCTTCAGCGTGCGCTGGTGCCGCTCGCACAAGGCGCGAGCCGTGAGCATCTGGTTGACGTACAGACCAGCGCCGAAGCCGCGGCACAACGCCCGAAATGGAACGTCGGTCACTCCGGCCATCGGTGCGAGGACCACCGGAGGCCAGACCTCGAGAGGTCCGATCTGCAGGGGCGCATGCTTCTTCACGGTGGCAAGTGTAAGTGGACGTTCAGCTCTTTGGCGGGCCGGCGCTGGTGAAACGGGTACCCGGTGGGTCCTGGGGCCAGTCCGGATGGTTACCCCAGGATGTCTCGAACACGAACTCCTGCAGCGGGCGTCGACGCACCGGACCGTGGTTTCCGGCGGGATGCCCCAGGGTGATTGTTCCGGCCATCAAGACCTCTTCGGGAATGCCGAGCAGCGCGCGCAGTTCGGTTTCGACCGGTGCCTGGAAGCCCGTGAGGACTCCGCCAAGGCCAATCGCTCGCGCGGCCAGCAGAAGATTCTGCACCGCTGGATACACCGATCCGCCTTCGGTGGGGGTCGATGCTCGATGGCGAATCAGACACGGCAGGAGGATGACCGGCGCGTCGCCGACGTGCTCGACATAGTGGGTCATCGTGGCCGCCATCCGAGCTTTGGGCGAGTCGGCCTCGGCGTTCCTGTCGTACTTGTCGGTGGTCTGCTTCTGACCCCAGATCGACTGCGCGCCCTGGGCCAGCAGCTCACGCGCTGGTTGGGAGGCAGGGTCGTCGCGAAGCAGCAGGAAACGGAACCGCTGACGGTTTGACCCCGATGGCGCTCGACTCGCCGCAAATAGGATCTGGTTGAGCTGGTCGTCGGTGACCGGCTCATCGGTGTACCGACGAATCGCTCGGGTGGTTGCGATGCCTTCCAAAAGGTCCATCGTTCCGGTCTAGGCGGCCGCCGCCCAAAACCGAAACTGCGGCCCCTCCCCGAAGG
>CAZGVQ010000414.1:0-3953 GCA_964529355.1 uncultured Acidimicrobiales bacterium | reverse complement strand
CATGGTCCGCTTGTGGTCCTCGCGCCACCGGGCTCGTGTGCGCAAAGCGAGCCCGCGGGCCCGTAGGTCTGCTCCGGCCAGCCGTCGGTGCTGAAGCTGGTCGAGTCGACGGCTACCCAGTAGTCGCCGGGTGCGAGGTCGACGAAGTCCACCAGGCCGCCTGTTGCTGTGGCCGTGCCGACCAGGGTGTCACTCGCCGCGGACTCGGGCACTCCGTCGCCATCATCGAGGTAGAGCGACACCGTCGATGTCGCGAGTGGATTGTCGTTGTCGCCGATGGTTCCGCCCTGGAGGCCCGTGGCGCTCTCATCGATAAAGGTTCGAACGGCGATGGTTCCAACATCCACAGGAGGTGCTGGAGTGACCAACCAGTCGATGGTCTTGGTGTCGAAGTCACCCGCATCATCGGTAACCGTGACGGTCGAGACGTAGCTCGGCAGAGAGCTGGCGGGAATAGCGCCACTGATTTCGCCGGTCAGAGGATTGATGGAGAGTCCTGGCGGAAGGTTCGTGGCCGTGAACGTATGCGTGTTCGCCGGGATGTCGACGTCGGTGAAGGAGATGGGCGATTCAGAGACGGGTCCGGTGAAGACCGCCTTCTGTTCGTCGCCGGTGTCGAAGACGGGTGCTTCGTTTGCTTCCCTGACCGTGATGACGACCTGAGCGGATGTTGTGGCGATGCCGTCGGTCGCCTCGATCGTCACGGTCACGACGTCCGGGCCATCGGCTTCGCCGGGCGAAACCTCGAGTCGGTCGACGCCCATGACGAGCCATGATGGAACCGGATCGGGGCCGGGGACGATCGAAAGAGTCACCGGATCCCCATCGGGGTCGCTGGCAAAGATCGTTCGGATCCTCAGACCGTTCTCCGTGATGGTCCACGGTTGAACACCGGCGGTAAAGACGGGGGCCTGATTTGAGCCCGTAGCGCCGGTGATGTTCCAGTTGATGGTTCGGGTTGCGCTCAGATTGGGAGCGCCGTCGTCGGTGACGGTAACGACTGTGACGTAGCTGCTGTTCGCGGTGGTCGGCACGATTCCAGAAATGACGCCGTTGGTGGTGTTGAGCGTGAGTCCGGGTGGCAGCACATCGGCCGAGAAGGCGATGTTGTCGCCATCTGGATCCGTCGCAGGATTTGTGTAGACAACAGCTCCGCCGTTGCCTGCACTCACGAAATTAGTGGTCGAGCTATTGCCGTTGAACGTTGGAGGGTTGTTTGGGGGGAGAAGGTGGATCGCTGTGGTTTCGTTGTGACCGAGACCAGCGCTGTCGGTGACGTTGACGACAAACGTGCCAAAGAAGGTCTGTCCCGATCCCGTTGGCTGGTTTGCTGGTGGAGATACCGTGAGTTCGCCGGTTGTGGGGTCGATCGAGATCCAGGATGGAACCGTGCTACCGAACAACCCGCTGATATCCCAGGTGTGGGTGTCGCCGGGGTCGGGGTCGACGAACGTGGGTTGGAAGGTGCCGCTGGTTCCGACCTGAACGATGATGGGGTCGGCAAGCGAGGTGATCTGCGGCGGGGTGTTGAAGACCTCGCTCACCGGGTCTGCGAATTCGCTGAAGCCGTCGGCGGTCAAGGCCAGCGCGGTGATCGCATCTGCCGAAGCGATGCTCGTCGGGATGGTGAAGGCGAACCGTTGTGCTGCGGTCTCGCTACCCGAACTGTTGTTGTAGGACGAGGTCGAGCCGTCGGTGTCGGCAGCACTTCCCTCGACCTCTGCGCTCAGAAAGGTTCGACCTTGGGGGATGGTGGGGAGGGCAGCGTCGGCGATGTAGAAGTTGATGGTCGAGTCGGCGGGTGCCCAACCCGTCACTTCTGTGGTTCCCGGTGTGGTCGTGACCGTGTCGATCACCGGCTTGTTGAGCAAGCCATTGCCGCCGGTATCGATGTCGAGGTCATCGTTGAGGGTCGTCCAGGGAGTGGTGCCGTAGGTCTGATCGGCAGAAGGGCGCAGGAGATCGATGGCCGCCGTGCCGTTGCCTTCAAAGAAGGTGTCGGTGTCGATCAGGGCGGCGCTTCCGACGCTCGAGACACGGATCGCTCCGCCGGTGTTGTCGACGAACTCGGTGCCGGAAATCAAGGATTGGTCGTTCTCGATCAGCAGTGCCGCATGGTCGACACCTCCCGCCGTGTCGCCGACGAACGAGGAGTCTTCGATGGTGGCCGAATAGCTGCCGGGTTCCAGGTGGATGCCGGTTGCGTCATTCCTCGAGATGAAGTTCTGGTTGAGCGTGGCGCTGCGATCGAGGGCGAGACCGACATCGGTGTCGTCGCCGGTTCCGTTGAACTCGATCGTTGTGTTGCGAATGGTCCACAACGACGATGAGGTCAACGTGGCACCCGCATCGGTGTTGTGGCTGATTAGCGAGTGTTCGATGGAGCCCCCGGCGCTGTTCGTGGCCTCGAGGCCGATGCCGCCGACGTTCTGCGAAGGGGCTTGACCGTCGGGCGCCGCGCCGAGGAACGCTCCCAGGATGAGGGTGTTGATGCTGTCGGTGATCCTCACTGCAGGCGTCGATGAGCGATGTACCGAGATGTTGGCAACCGTCGAGTTCGGAGCACCGTCGAAGTCGAGGTTCCCTCCAGCGAGTTCTAGGCTCGGACCCAGATATGGGCTCAGCGCGATGTCGTTGGAACCCACATCGGGCGACTGCACGACGGGAACCTGGGCCTTCTGACCGGTGCCGTCGACGAAATCGTATGCGGTGCCGTCGATCGTTGTCGGGTGCACGATTGTTGGAAGCGTCGAGGAAACGTCGACCATCCACCAGTCCTGGCTGCCCGATGATGCGTTGGTCGCCACGACGGGTACGAACCGCATCTCCGACAGCGATATGTCGTCGTTTGCGTTGAGGATGAACTGGCGGAACGAGCCCTGGCTGAACCATTGGCTGTTCGTGCGATGGTCGGTGTCGTCGGCATGGGTGACGACGTTGCGACTAAAGCCGAAGTCGAGGGATACGGATTCCGAGTCGAGATCGACAAAGGCCACGTGTTCCACGTTGGCGATGTCCTGGCCCGGACTGTCGCTCTGGCCGGCTCGTCGGCCGCCATAGCAGAGTCCGGCGGTGGTTCGGGAGGTGCTGCCGCCGTTTCCATCGGCGCAGAGTCCGCCCGCGGGGCCATAGGTCTGCTCGAGCCACACTGGAGCTACCGAACCGTCGAGTGGGTTGGAGTCAACAATCACCCAGTATTCGTCGTACTCGAGCCCCGCCACGTCGAATCCCGCCGCGCCGGTGGTGCCCGCAGTGACCCAGGTGTCCTCGAGTCCGGGCACGCCATTCCCGTCGTCGCGGTAGATCGTCACATCGGCGCCGATGAACGGGTTGTTGGTGCTCCCAATCGCTCCGTCGGCCAGACCGTCGCCCACGATATCCTCGAACACCCGCGTGGAGATGGTCCCCTCCACGGCGACGATGGCTTCGTTATTACTGAACTCCGACGTTCCGACCCCCGCAACGTGCGCGATTGCGCTCACCTTTGGGATTCCCGATGAGGTGTCCGGCATCGTGAAGCTGAACTGATTTGCCGAGGTCTCGGCGCCCGAAATCGTGCTGTAGGAGGCGACGTTTGTGTCGTTGTCGTCAGCGGAACCTTCGACGAAGGAGCCGACGATCTTGTTACCTTCGCCGAACCCGATCAGGTCGCCACCGGTTACGTAGACCGTGACGGTGGAACCTGCGGGGGCGAAGCCCGAAACCGTGAGGTTGCCCCCGGACACGGTGGCTGCGGTGATCGCCGGTGCATTCAGGAGATCGTTGGCTCCGATGTCAGGGTCGCCATCGTCGTTCAGGGTCACGGTGTTCCCGGTCGCTGTTTGCTCCAGCAGGTCGATCGCGATGTTGCCGTTCTGGCTGAAGGTCGATCCGCTGATTTCAACGTTGCGGGCATCGGGGCCCACCCGCACCCCGACATCGGAGTTGTTGTTGATTGCCGAATCGTCGATGAC
>CAZGVQ010000413.1:0-3958 GCA_964529355.1 uncultured Acidimicrobiales bacterium | reverse complement strand
TGGCCGACGAGGTCGTGGGCGACACGCTGCGCGATATCCAGATGAAACACGGCGACGTGAAGGTCCTCGGAAGCTACCCGGCGCTCGGCGAAAGCGACGGCAGCAGAAACGAAGCCGCCCAAGCGTGGGCCGACGCCGACAACTGGCTACAAAGCGTCCGAAACAAGATCACCAACTAACCCGAAATTTTCGCGCCTGACCACCTCAGGGGTGGTTAACCGCGATTGGATTGTTGGCGATAGGTTCGGAGTGGGATGAAAGCTCTTCTCGGCGTGTGGCCGTGGGTCAAGCCCTACAAACGTTTCGCCATCGCCGCCCTTGTCGGCACCGTGATCGACGTCCTCATCAACCTGCTCATCCCGCTCCAAACAGCTCGGGTGATCGACGACGGCATCGGCGCGGGCAACGCCACACTGGTTCGCAACACCGTGCTGCTCATGGTTGCCCTCATCATCGGAGGCATGGTGGTGGCTGGCATCACGAGGGCCATGGCGGTTCGCCTGGCCTTCAACGCCGTCACCGACCTCCGGCGCGACCTGTACAGCCACGCTCAGTCGTTCTCGTTCGGCAACCTCGATCACCTGTCATCGGGTGAGGTTCTCACCCGACTCACCAGCGACATCACCAAGATCACCCTCATCCTCACGCTGGGGTTGTCGTTCATCGCGCAAACCCCGTTGATGTTCACGGGGGCGCTCCTCGCGATCGTGATTCTCGATGTGTCGCTGGCCATCGTTGTGTTGTGCATGGTCCCGGCCATCGGCCTGGTGGTTTGGTACGCGCTTTCCCGCTCGGGAGTGTTGTACGACGCTGTCCAGACCCGGCTCGACCGGCTCAACACCGTGCTCCAGGAGAATATCCAGGGCGTCGAGGTCATCAAGGCGTTCGTTCGACAGGACCATGAGACCGAGCGGTTCAACGACGTTGCCGACGATCTGGCCGACCAGTCGATCATCGTCAATCAGCTCGTCGCCTCGATGATGCCCACGCTCATCATCATCTCGTCGCTCGGTGTGGCGTCGGTGCTATGGCTCGGCGGCAACAACGTCATCGAAGGCCGGTTGAGCGAAGGGAACCTCGTCGCATTCATCTCGTATCTGGCAATGGTGGCGCTGCCGATGATGATGTTCGCCTTCATTCAGCCGATGTTGTCGGCCGGTGGTGCGTCGATGGCTCGCATCAGCCAGGTCCTGCGGGAAGCCCCCGAAGTCACCGATCCTGAGAGCGGCATCGATCTGAGCACCGTTCGCAAGCCCGGGGACATTCGGTTCGAAGGCGTGAGTTTCCGCTACAACGTCCGTGACTCCGAGGATGATCTCGACGAAGCGCTGATGTCGGTTGATCTCCACATTCCCCAGGGCACCACCGCGGCGATTCTCGGTGCCACCGGCTCGGGCAAGTCGACGCTGGTACATCTGATCCCCCGCTTCTACGACGCGACCGAAGGTGTGGTGAAGGTGGGCGGTGTCGACGTGAAAGCGCTGTCCAAATCTTCGCTGCGCAAGAACGTCGGCATTGCCCTCCAACAACCTGAACTCTTCAGCGGCACGGTCATGGAGAATCTGCGGTTCGGAAAGCTCGATGCCACCGACGACGAAATCATCGCTGCCGCCACCGCCGCGCAGGCCCACGACTTCGTCTCGGCAATGCCCGACGGCTACCACTCCAAAATCGAGCAGGGCGGCGCCAACCTGTCGGGCGGCCAGCGGCAACGCCTGGCCATCGCCCGAACGCTGGTGGTCGACCCGGCGATTCTTATCCTCGACGATTCGACCAGCGCCGTCGACCTCGAAACCGAAGCGCGAATTCAGGAAGCGCTCGAAGCCTTCGAAGAACAAACCGTTGTTCTGGTGGCCCAACGCATCAGCACTGCACTGACCGCCGATCTGATCGTCGTCCTCGAACGCGGTTGTGTCTGTGCAGTCGGCCCCCATGAAGAGTTGCTCGCCTCAAGCGATGTCTACCAGGAGATCTACCGGTCGCAGCTCGGGGAGCCGGTGGCATGACCCAAGCGCGGCGAGACTTTCGCGGTAGCCATATGGGCCAGCCGCTCGACAGAAATGCCAAGAGCAACGAATCGCTTCGTCGGCTCTTTGGCTACCTTCGGCCATATCGCGTTCGGATCGGCATCAGCGTGGTGTTGGTGTTCGTCTCGGCCACCCTGAGCCTCATCGCACCCTGGCTCCAAGGCGTCGCTATCGACGACTTCATCCTCACCGGCGACCGCGATGGTCTGCGCGACATCGTGATGGTGCTGGTGCTTATCTACTTCGGCGCGTGGCTCTCGGGAATCATCTTTGGTCGAACCATCGCCGCGGTCGCTCAGCGGGTGATGGCCCAGCTGCGGCGCGACCTCTTCGCACGGCTGCAAACACTGTCGATGCGGTTCTTCGACAGCAACCGCACCGGCGATCTGATGAGTCGGGTCACCAACGATGTCGACGCCGTCGACCAGCTCCTCAGCCAAAACCTGCTCAATCTGTTGAACTCGGTCATCCAGATCGTGAGCCTGCTGGGCATCATGTTCTTTCTCGACTGGCGAATGACGCTGGCAGTTCTGCTGCCGGTACCGCTCGTGCTCTTCCTCGTTGGACGCATCGGCAGACTCTCCCGGCCCGCCTTCGGCGAGTATCAGCACAGCATCGGCGACCTCAACTCGGTGGCCCAGGAGCGACTCACCAGCCAACGGGCCGTGATTTCTCTCGACCGACAGGACCAGGCCCGTGCCGAATTCGCCGAAGCCAACGAGGCAACCCGGGCACGCGGGATCCGCGCCCAAACCCTCACGGTGCTGATGATGCCGCTCATGTTCGGGCTGGGAAACCTGGGCACGGTCTCGGTGGTTGGCGTTGGAGCCTGGCTTGCGGTGAGCGGCGATGGCAATGGGGTAACCGTGGGCCTCATCGCCTCCTTCGTCACCTACGCCAGTCGCCTCGGCCGACCGCTCGCCACCATCGCAAACACCATCACTTCGCTGTTCGCCGCATTGGCCGGCGCGACCAGGGTTTTCGACTTGCTCGACGAAGAACCAGACGTTCTCGAGTCGGCCAACGCACCCCGGCTGCCCGACGTCGAGGGGCTCGTCGAGTTCGACGACGTCGACTTCTCCTACACCGCCGGCGAACACATCCTCTCCGATATCGACTTCGAGGCCACGCCTGGCCAAATGATCGGGCTGGTCGGCCCGACCGGTGCTGGCAAGTCGACAATCATCAACGTGCTCAATCGGTTCTACGACATCGAGGCCGGCTCGGTCACCGTCGATGGCGAGGACCTTCGCGAAATCCAGAAAGACTCGCTACGCGACCAACTCGGTGTGGTGTTGCAGCACACGTTCCTCTTCACCGAAACCGTTCGCGAGAACATTCGCTTTGGTCGCCTCGATGCCACCGATGCCGAGGTTGAGGAAGCCGCGCGGCTGGCCAACGCCGATCACTTCATCCGAGCGTTGCCCCACGGGTACGAGACCGTTGTGTCCGAAGGTGGCAACAACCTGTCGCTGGGCCAGCGACAGCTTCTGGCTATCGCCCGAGCCGCACTTTCGAACCCCTCGCTGCTGGTTCTCGATGAGGCCACCAGCTCGGTCGACACTCGCACCGAACGAGAAATCCAGCGGGCCCTCATCAGCCTCATGGACGGTCGTACCAGCTTCGTGATCGCCCATCGCCTGTCCACCGTGCGCGACGCCGACCAGATCCTGGTACTGCAGGACGGCAAGATCACCGAACAAGGAACCCACGACGAACTCCTCGACATGGATGGCTTCTACAAGAGCCTGTATGTAAGCCAGTTCCGCGGGACGTAGTTTTTGGTCGTTCGCTCGCGAGCTCGCTCTCTCTTCGCTTCGCTATCGGCCCGAGTCAACATGTCGTCCTCCGCCTGCTCCGGACGACCCCAACCGCCGTCCCGAAATTTTCGCGTTTCACCACCACAGATGTGGCTAAGCGCGACCAGATCT
>CAZGVQ010000412.1:0-3966 GCA_964529355.1 uncultured Acidimicrobiales bacterium | reverse complement strand
ATCGCGTGCCGCTGGTGAGACTCACCAGATCGTCGCATGCCACATGGTCTTCGTCCCCGCAACGAGCGTGGAGGGCATCGAGTACGGGCTCGTCGCCGAAGGTGGTGTCTTCCACGCCGAAGAGTGGGCTGTTCCAGTCGTCGTTGGGGGTGATGTCGGGCTCAGTGGGATCGATCGGATCTTCGGCCGCTTCAGCAGGTGCCGCATCCGAAGGCGGAACGGTGGTGGCTTCGGTGGAGCCAAGCACCTCGACGCGGTCTCGGAGAAACGGTCGCGGACCGGGTGCCAGGGTGGCGAACAACATCACCACGATGATGGCGAAGCCCACCGCCAGGGTGGCTGCGGTGAAGGTTCGGTTTGCCAGGCCGGGTTGGGGGCGCGATTCGGGCGCGCGGTCCTTGGAGGACTCGGTCGTTTCAGGTTGTTCGCGCTCGGAACGGTGCACATGTTTCTATCGGCGGTGCATGCTCCAGCCTGAGTCATATGGCCCAGCCAAACGTTTTGTGTGTAACCATGGTTACACATATACTATGAGCGTCAATGACGCAACCACGGTTCATTCCCACCACGACCGAGATCATCGACTGAGCGACGACTTTCCCGGCGCCGTGAACGCCATCCATGAGCGCGCCGAAGCGCTCGCCGCGAGCCTCTTATCGGGCGAAGCCGGCTAGCGCCGCGGCGACCTCGGTACGCGCCGCACGAGGCGAGAGGAACATCCCAACTCCACCGATCGAGGTGTGCGTCTGACCTCGCAACGAAAGCTCGCTAGCCTCCACGCCTGCCGCTTGCAACGCTTCGACATAGGCCGCGCCTTCGTCGCGTAGCGGGTCGAACTCGGCGGTGACCACCAACGTGGGTGGGAGTCCGGAGAGGTCGCCTCGAAGCGGCGCCGCCCGTGGGTCCTCGCGATCGGCGGTGTCGCAATAGAAATCCCAGAACCAGTTCATGAGTGCGGTGGTGAGCACATACCCCTCGGCATTGTCGACGTAGGACGGTCTGGACATGTCGCTGTCGGTGACCGGGTGCAGAAGCACCTGGCCAGCGATGACCGGGCCGTCGCCATCGCCGCCCCCATTGGCAGCAAGGTTGTCGCGGGCGGTCTGTGCCGCCACCGTGGCCACGTTGGCGCCGGCGCTCCAGCCGGCCACCACGATGGGACCGGGGGTTCCGCCCAACGTTTCGGCGTTGTCCGATATCCAGCGCACCGCCGCGTAACCGTCGTCGACTGCGGCCGGGAACCGATGCTCGGGCGCGTGTCGATAGTCGGCCGAAACGACCACACAGTTGGACTGATTGCAGAGGTCTCGACACAGCGCGTCGTCGGAGTCGGCGCCGCCCAACACCCAGCCGCCACCGTGGAAGTACGCCACCACCGGGTGAGGTCCGGGTGTGGCCGGTCGGTACAGGCGGTAAGCCATGTCCTGACCGTCGGCACCCGGGTAGGTGCCGTCGAGGACCTCGCCCACTTCGGGGCCGGGGGGACTCATCTCAGCCGACGCAGCCATGAATTCGCGAGCTTCCTCGGGCGTCATCGACTCGAGCGGCGGCAGACCCAACTGCGCCATCATGTCGAGCACGATGGCCACATCGGGCATGAGTCGGTTGACCACGCCATCGTTGCACTGTGAGCCGTCGGGCCCGTTGAGCTCAAAGCCCAGGAACTCCTGCTCGGCGACCTTGTTGCAGGTCTTGCGGTAGGTGTCGACCCCGCCGAGGTAAGGCAGGACGGTGCGGGGTTTACCGGGCACGTTTGCACCCATGTACCACGAGTCGGCCTGGGTGAAGATCGTCAGGTTGGCGCAATCCTCGCAGTGTTGCTGCCACCCGGCTTCGGCGGTTTCGGTGGCGGCAATCGAGGTGAAACCCTGATTGCGCATGGCCTCGATGGTGTCGCTGACCCACTCGACATGCTGCTCGATGGACACCGACATGTTCGACAGCACCGAAGGGCTCTGCGGGCCGGTGATGGCAAAAAAGTTGGGGAAGTCCCGCACTGTCACGCCCAGATAGGTCACCGGTCCATCGGCCCACTTCTCCGAGAGGCGAATCCCGTTGCGGCCGGTCATGTCCACCGCCACGATGGCGCCGGTCATCGCGTCGAACCCAGTGGCATACACGATCGCGTCGAACTCGTGCGCTCCCGACTCGGTGCTGATTCCGGTGGGGGTGATCTCGGTGATGGGGTCCTTCTTGAGATCGACCAGTTGCACGTGCGGCAGGTTGTACGTGGCGAAGTAGTTGGTGTCGAGACAGAGCCGCTTGGAGCCGACGGGGTGATCCTTCGCACAGAGCGACTCGGCCGTCTCGGGGTCGTCCACCACGCCGCGGATCTTGTCGTGGATGAACTCGGCCATCAGCCGATTGGATGCTTCATCCAACAACGTGTCGGGGAACGTGTTGAGAAACCCTTGTAGGTCGCCTTTGGCCCAGGCCCGCTCGAGTCGCGCGTTGCGTTCTTCGGCCGACAACGTCTGGGCGCCCTCCATGACCATGGGGAGCGTGACACCGCCGCGCGAGAACCTGGCCTCCTCGCGGTACTCGGGGTACCGGGCCTTGACCTCGGCAACCTCTTCGGCCGCGATGGCGCCGTTGTGGGCGGGCACTGAGAAGTTGGCCGTCCGCTGAAAGACCGTGAGTTGGTCGGCCTGCTCAGCGATGAGAGGAATCGACTGGATGGCCGAGGAACCCGTGCCGATGACGGCGACCCGCATGCCCGAAAAGTCCACGCCTTCATGCGGCCACCGGCTGTTGAAGTAGGTGGGCCCGGCGAAGGAGCCGGCTCCGGGGATGTCGACGGCCTTCGGTTCGGAGAGGCAACCGGTGGCCATCACGAACCAACGGCAGGTGATGGAGTCGCCTTCGCTGGTGCTGATCTGCCAGGTGGCGGAGTCCTCGCTCCATTCGGCCGCGGCGACCTTGGTTTCGAACCGAATGTCCTTGCGCAGATCGTGACGCTCGGCGACGTGCTGGAGGTACCGAAGGATCTCGGGTTGCGTGGCGAACTTCTCGGACCACTCCCATTCTTGTTCCAGTTCGGGGTCGAAGCTGTAGGAGTAGTCGAGACTCCTTATGTCGCAGCGAGCGCCCGGGTAGCGGTTCCAGTACCAGGTACCACCGACATCGTCGGCGGCTTCGATAACCGTGGCCGAGACTCCCATTCCGCGGAGTCGATGAAGCAGATAGAGGCCAGCGAAACCGGCCCCGACCACCACAACCTCTGCGTCGAGATCAACGTTGCTCATGACACGCTCCGGCGGGCCTCATGCCACTGTTGGGCTTCGGCCCGGGCTTCGATCTCGAACGGGATGTCGAGATACGCCTGATAGTGGTTGCGATGTTTCTTCAGACCCTTGAGGTAGTCGCGGACATACCGAAAGAGGAACCCCACGACGCCGTACTCCTTCCATTGCCGGACATGCACCAGCTCATGGGCGATGAGTTCGCGGAAGTCCTCGGGGTCAACGAACTTCTTCACCAGTACGAGGTTCGCAACGGTTAGACCGTCGGCGCCGTTGGGGAGCCAAGGCACTTTCACAATTCGCACCCGGTTGGTGAGCAGTTGGGAGATGTGGTTGTAAGCGCTGAGTTCGGGGCCTTCGAGTTGGCGAGCGAGTCTCATGACGTTGTGCGTTCTCCTGGACCTTGCAGGGCTTTGAGGTAGGGCAGTACCTCAGCCAACTCGGTCAGCGTCGGAACGTCAAGAGCGTCGGGCGCCGTGGTTTCTTCGGCCACCCACAGCAGGTGATACGGGATGTGAATACCCATGCCGCCGAGTTCGATAACCGGCAGCACGTCGGACTTCAACGAGTTGCCGACCATCACGAAGTTGGCCGGATCGATGGTCTTGGCATCGAGGAGTGTCTGATACTCCGAAGCCGACTTTCGGGCCAGCACATGGGTGGACTCGAATTGGTGGGCAAGGCCCGACTGATCGATCTTGGCCTGTTGGTGGGTGAGCTCACC
>CAZGVQ010000411.1:0-3968 GCA_964529355.1 uncultured Acidimicrobiales bacterium | reverse complement strand
GCCTTGAACGACAGCACCACCTAGCAACATCACCTAGTGAAATGACCTAGGGCAGTGGCTCAATTGGCTAGAGCACCGGTCTCCAAAACCGGCGGTTGTGGGTTCGAGTCCCACCTGCCCTGCAATTCCCAAGTTCTCCCCGATATCCCCGAATCTCCGACAATTCCCAACCATCCCAAGAACATCGACACTGACGAAACCGAGAAGGCATGACCCTGAATCGTGAACAGAAGCGGGCTCTGAAAAAGCGCGGCGAACTCGACGACGACGGCGAGACACAGGTTGCGCCGAAACGCCAGCAGCCATCGTCACGACCACCCGAAGAGCGCACGAGCCCCGGCCAGTTTGCCAAAGAGGTTCGCTCCGAACTGCGCAAAGTCGCATGGCCATCGCGCGACGAAACCAAGAACTACTCGATCATTGTGATCGTGACCGTCGCCATCCTGACCGCAATGATTTTCGGCCTCGATTGGTTGTTCAGCGAGTTTGTCGGTCAACTTTTTGACACGGAATAGAACCCGAACCAGCAACGCATACACCGCGACCAGATCTGAGAACTGTGGACTCCGACGAAATCGAAACCCCAACGGCTGAGGCCGAAACCGATGCTCCTGCGCCCGAGCAGGCTGAAGGCGCGGTTGACACCATCGAACCAACCGACGGAGAGGGTGACGTAACCGTCGCCGATGCCGAGACTGCGTCGGTCGACGAGGTGACCGTCGATGAGGTCGAGGTCGCCGAGGTCGCCGAGGTCGAGGTGCTCGACGAGGACGAACTGTTCGAAGCCGAGGAAGAACCACCGCCGGTCGAGAGTCCCTACGACAAGCCAGGCAAGTGGTACGCCGTCCATACCCAGTCGGGCTATGAGAAAAAGGCCAAGCAGAACCTCGAAGCTCGCTCGAGTTCGATGAACATGGAGGACCGCATCTACGAAGTGGTCATCCCCATGGAAGATGTCGCCGAGTTCAAGGGCGGCAAGAAGGTCATCGTTCAGAAGAAGATGTTCCCCGGCTATCTCGTCGTACGGGCACGCCTCAACGACGACGCCTGGTACATCATCCGCAACACGCCCGGAATCACCAACATCGTTGGCCCACCCGGTGGTCGACCCTCGCCGCTCCTTCGCAAAGAGGTCGAGAAGTTCCTCCAGGTGAAGGTCGAAGGCGAAGGCGCCGCCCCAAGTCGCACCAAGGCCCGCTTCGAGTTCGAGGTTGGCGAGTCGGTTCGGGTCAAGGAAGGCCCGTTCGCAGACTTCTCCGGCGAGGTCCGCGAGATCAACGAGGAGCAGCTCAAGGTCAAGGTGCTCGTCAACATCTTTGGGCGTGAGACCCCGGTCGAACTCGAGTTCTCGCAGGTCGCTCGCCTCTGACCACCATGGCCACCGAACGACGGCGGTCACATTTCACTCGCAACCGGAAACGCCCCGGTTGTACTCCGCCCCACGTTGCGGGCAAACTTATCCGCTGGCCCGCCTCCACGAATCGGCGGTTCCGCAGCGGGGTTGTATTCATCGCAACCCCATCGAACTTCGCAGCTTTTCGAAATCCAAGGACGCCATCATGGCAAAGAAACAAGTCTCGGCAATTGTAAAGATCCAGATCCCCGCCGGTCAGGCGTCGCCTGCCCCGCCGGTCGGTACCGCTCTCGGTCCGCACGGTATTGCGATCATGGACTTCTGCAAGGAGTACAACGCCAAGACCGAAGCCAACCGCGGACAGGTCATCCCCGTCGAGATCACCATCTTCGAAGATCGCTCGTTCTCGTTCATTACCAAGACCCCGCCCACGGCGTTCCTGGTCCGGAAGGCCGCTGGCCTTGAGAAGGCCGCCCAAGAGCCGGGTCGTGAAGAAGCCGGCACCATCACTGAGGCCCAGGTGACCGAGATCGCCGAAATCAAGATGCCCGATCTCAACGCCATCGACATGGAAGGCGCCAAGCAGCAGGTGCGTGGAACCGCCCGCAGCATGGGTATCGCAGTTCGCTAGGCAAACTCTTGCGGCAGCAGTGGGAGCACCTCGCCCGCCCGTCCGCACGTTCGGGTAACTCCGAACACCTACCACCCCTTTCCAGGGTGATCACGAGGTACCGAAGCGCTCAGATCGAGCGCCTTTCTACGGGAGTCCAACATGGCAAAGAAATACAACGACGCAATCAAGCGCTACGACCGCGATGCGCTGCACACCGGAGCCGAAGCAGTCGGCGTGGTGAAGAGTCTCGGCGGAAAGAACTTCGACGAAGGCGTCGACCTGGTGGTTCGCCTCGGTGTCGACCCCCGCAAGGCCGAAGAGATGGTGCGAGGCACCATCAGTCTTCCCGCTGGTTCGGGTAAGGACGTCCGCGTCGCCGTGTTCGCGCAGGGTGAGGCGGCAGCGGCCGCCCGCGAAGCCGGTGCAGAGTTCGTCGGTGGCGACGACCTGGCCGCCGAGGTCGAGGGCGGCATGCTCGACTTCGATGTGGCCATCGCTGCTCCCGACATGATGCCTACCGTCGGCAAGCTCGGCCGTGCGCTTGGTCCGCGTGGACTCATGCCGAACCCCAAGACCGGCACCGTCACCCCCGACGTGGCCAAGGCCGTCGCCGAGTTCAAGGGCGGCAAGGTCGAGTATCGCACCGACAAGTTCGGCAACGTGCACGTACCGGTCGGTAAGGTCAGCTTTACCGAGGCTGATCTTCTCCAGAACCTCACCTCGGTCTACGAGGAGATCCTGCGGGTGAAGCCCAACTCCACCAAGGGCAAGTACATCCGCAAGGCCTCGATCTCCTCCACCATGGGCCCCAGCGTAAAACTCGACCCGAACCGGGTCTCCGATGCCGATGGCACCTCCGATGCAGCGCCGGCCGCGGCACCAGCTGCAGAAGCACCGGCGGAAGCCGAGACCGATACTCCAGCAGAAGCCGAGGCCGAGTAGGAACTGCCCGGTAGGCCCCGTTAGGCTTATCGCACAATCAAATCTGGTCGCCGAAGACTTCCGGTGCAGCTCTGCTGCTGAAAGGCTGGTTGGCAAGGATTTCTTTCCCTGCCGCCTCCGCCCGATGAGGTGAATCTCCACAAGCCAGGCAGCTTTGCTGCTTGGGTGCTGGGCGTTCGCTTCACCCGAAGTGAACGCCTTTGTTGGTTTTTCGGGCGACAAACCACCATTACCTTTCGAATCCCATCCCAGACGCTGAAGAGCCGAAGATCCTGAAGAAGCAGAGGAAACTGCATGAGAACTGAACCGAGACCTGAAAAGGTTGCGGCAGTCGCCGAGGTCCGCGAGAAGTTTGAGAACAGCTCAGCTGTTGTTCTCACCGAGTACCGCGGCCTCGATGTTCCGGCCATGGCAAAGCTCCGCGCCGCGATGCGCGAGGCTGGCGGCGAATACAAGATCTACAAGAACACCCTGGCGCTGCGTGCGGTGAAGGACCTCGGTCTCACCGACCTCGAGGGCCACTTCACCGGCCCAACTGCCGTAGCGTTTGTTGGCACCACGGCCGACGGCGAGCGCGGCGATGCGGTTGGTGTCGCCAAGGCACTGTCGGAATTCGCCAAGGAGAACGACGCACTCATCATCAAGGGCGGCATGCTCGACGAGGCGGTTCTGTCGGCTGACGACATCACCGCCCTCGCCAAGGTCCCACCCCGCGAGGTCCTGCTGGCCCGCCTTGCCGGTGGCCTCCAGGCCCCAATGCAGAAGTTCGCTCAGCTGCTCAACACGCTGCCGCAGAACTTCGCCTACGCCCTCAGTGCACTCATCGCCGACGGTGGTGGCCCCGATGCCGCCCCCGACGCTCCGGCAGCCGAAGAGCCCGCCGCAGCCGAGAGCGCCGAAGAGAGTTCAGACAGTTCAGAAGATGCCGCCCCAGCTGAAGAAGCTGCGGCCGCCGAGACCGATGCGCCAGCTGAAGTTGCTGCCGCTGACGAAACCGCTTCAGCCGACGAGGCACCTGCCTCGGAAGCCGCGGACGAAGAATCGGCGGCACCCGCCGAC
>CAZGVQ010000410.1:2270-3970 GCA_964529355.1 uncultured Acidimicrobiales bacterium | reverse complement strand
CCCCCGAAGAGTCGCGATCCGTACGGACACTCGATCATGCTGGTTTTCCGACGACCCCCAGAACACCTACACCTGGTTCGAGAACGGTCTTCACTTCACCGCCGAGTCCGATCAGGAGCGCCAACCGACCCGGAACCAGCTGGCCAAGTGGCATTGGTTGCCGTTCGCCTGCAACGACTTTGAATCGGTCGCCCGCGCCGGCGATGTCGACGGCGATGGCAGAATCGACCTGCTGCACGAGAGCAGCGGGGCCCCGCAGCTCGGGGTGATTTGTCTCGCATCTGGAGAAACGGTCACCACCACCAATCTGCACTTGGACGGGCCATTCAGAGCAGTCGATGTCGATGGTGATGGGCTCTTCGAAGTTCAGACCGGATCAACGACGGCCTACAGCGCCACATTGACCTTCAATCGATTCGAAGACGGGAGCATCCACAATCTCGGCGACGTCACGACTGGAGTCCACGCAGTCTGGCGATGTGTCGACTTCGACGAAGATCCGCTCTTGGAGATCCAGCAAGGGTTGATCGACACGCAAGACGGATTGTCGTGGACGATCGTCACCTATGACCTTGGCGAAGCGGGCTTTGTCGAGATTGATCGGATCGATGGACTCCTTGAGAACGGGCCCGATGAAGCGTTCGACGGCTTTCCCGGCCCCGAACAGCGAGCAGAACTCGAGCGGTTGATGGGCGTTCCGGACGACTCATGGGAACCGCACGGTTGTAACAACTAGGCGGACCGACTCACCGCCAGCGGATCGTTTGCGATACCGGTCGAGCTGGTGCTGGTCACTTGCACGGGAGCCTTCGCAGCTGATCCAATCGGCGCAGGGTGCCGGGAAGGCACGCGGGGAGAGGAACACAATGGGTCTGCTGGATGGACGAATCGCGATCATCACCGGAGCTGGCGATGGCATTGGGAAAGGTATGGCCAACCACTTTGTTGCCGAAGGCGCCAAAGTGCTCGTGGCAGAAAAGAACGAAGCAACCGGAAAGGCGGTGGCCGACTCGCTAGGCGACGACGCGCTGTTCTGCCCAACCGACGTAGCGAACAAAGACCAGGTTGAGGCCATGGTGGCAACCGCAGTCGATACCTGGGGAACCATCGACATCCTGGTGAACAACGCCTGGGGCGGCGGCCGGATCGGAAGGGTCGAAACCAAGACGCCCGAACTCATGCAAAACGGGCTCAACGTGGGGTTGTACGGACCGCTCTGGGCGATGCTGGCCGCTCATCCCATCATGAAGGCCAATGGTTATGGCCGAATCATCAACATGTGCTCGCTCAACGGAGTGAACGCGCATATAGGCACCCTCGAATACAACACGGCCAAGGAGGCGCTTCGAGGTGCGACCCGCACCGCGGCGCGAGAGTGGGCACCCATCGGCATCACCGCGAACATCATCTGCCCGGCGGCCAAATCTGCCGCCTTCCGGCAGGTCATGGATGACCATCCGGAACTCGAAGCCGCGGCCGATGCATCGAACCCTATGGGGCGGATCGGCGACGCCCAAACCGACATCGCACCCGTCGCAGCGTTTCTGGCCAGCGAAGGGTCGCGCTACATGACGGGCAATACGCTGTTCGTCGACGGCGGATCGCATATCAACGGATCGAGCTGGGCGCCTGACCTCGACGCCTGAACGATGTCCCTACCTAGGGTGCTGCGACCATCACAAGCAGTGACGAAACGCTCC
>CAZGVQ010000410.1:0-2170 GCA_964529355.1 uncultured Acidimicrobiales bacterium | reverse complement strand
GGCATGAATGCGAACTGGTCGGTGTCGTCGAGAAATGACTCGAATCCCAAGCGGGGCATTAGGTCTGCGTAGTACTCCCGGGCGATCTCGAGGTCGGGAACGTTGAGTCCAATGTGACCTAGCACGCTTCATGTCTAGCTGCTGCGGGTCGGGCTTGACAGGCTCCTGTTGTTTCGTATCATTGTTTCATAACATCGATACGAAACACGGAGGGCGCCATGTCAGCGCTAGTTCGGTACTCATATGCCAAGGGAATCGGGTGGATCGACTTGGACGATGGGAAGGTCAACGTCATGACCTGCCAAATGCAGGACGAGATCGCCGCCGCTTTCGAACAGGCCGAACGGGACAACGCTGTGGTTGTCGTGCGGGGACGCCCGGGCGTCTTCTCGGCTGGGTTCGACCTCAACGTGCTCAAAGAAGGTGCCCAGGAAAGCGCCGATATGGTCATCGGCGGTTTCGAACTTGCGTACACCGTGATGAAACACCCAAGACCAGTAGTCATGGCCTGCACAGGCCACGCCATAGCAATGGGAGTGTTCCTGTTAATGGCTGGCGACTACCGGATAGGCATCAACGGAACTTCAAAACTGACAGCGAACGAGGTCGCGATCGGTCTAACGCTCCCGCACGCCGCAACGGAGCTGCTGCGCCACCGCATGACCCCCTCGGGGTTTCAACGATCTGCGCTCCTCGCCGAAACGTTCTCCTCCCGCAGCGCCGCCGAAGTCGGGATCCTCGATGAAGTCTGTCCAAAGGAACTTTTCGAAGATCGTGTCGCCGAGATCGCCGGATCGCTAGCCGCTCTTGACGAGGATGCCCAAACCTCAACAAAGCGGCGCACACGGGAACCCTCCCTGCACGCTCTCGCCGCAGCGATCGCACGTGACCGGTCAGAGTTCGACCAACAGCTGACTTCCACCGGGATCCGCTAAGGAACCAGACTCGAGCACATGCCGAGACCAAAGGAACGGAACTCGGAGCTACGCGATCGCCTACTTGACGTCGCGATTGAGCTTCTCGCTGCGGAAGGTCCGGCGGCGGTCACCACCCGCCGCGTTGCCGAAGCGGCCGACACTTCAGCGCCTGCCATCTATGAACTGTTCGGAGACAAAGCCGGCCTGATCCGAGGTGTCTTCTTCGAGGGATTCCGCCGACTACTCACACACCTCGACAAACTCCCACCACCGACAGGAAAAAACTCCGACATTGTCGAAGCCGTGAAAGCCTTCCACAAGTTCACCCAGGCGAACCCTCGACTCTTCGAGGTCATGTACGGAAACTCCTTCGAGACATTCAGCCCCGGACCCGAAGAACAATCGCTCGGAGACTCAACCCGAAACATCCTGGTCGAGCGCGTCAAAGCCGCTACCGCCAGTGGCGAAATGCACGGCGACCCTGTTGATATCGCTCACGCCGTTCTGGCCCTCTCAATCGGGCTCGCAACCCAAGAGACAGCTGGCTGGCTCGGCACAACGACCAGCTCGAGACAGCGCCGCTGGAAGGAAGCCACCGAAAGCCTCATCCGCGGCTACGCAAATAACACGGCAAAATAGCGCTCCTCTATGTGCCGATAGGGGCGGGTTTTCGGCTCGTTTGGGCTCGCACTTTATGGGCGGCTCAGCTTGTCGCCATCCGGCTGTGGCTTCTTCTGAAGTATCGCTCGCCGGAACTCCAATATTCCATCCGTTCAGACGAGTTAGTTGAATTCGGATATGTAGCCGAGACCACAGGAAGGGGTAGCGAAATCGAATTGAGCGCTCTGTTCTCTTGCGAAGGCGCCGCTGCTTGCTTGGAGCCGGATGCCGATGGTCAGCTGGCCGTTGCCAGAACAAGCCCGCGCCTGATTGGTTAGGAACATATTCAGTGTCTTTCCCGACGGAATCGTCTGCACGTTCGGGATCTTTCCAGAACCATCAGCGTCGACACGGGGCATCGTTCGCCACACGCTTCCGTTTCCGGGTCGAAAGACAACCTTGCTCAGCGACAGGCCAGTCGGTCCCAAGTGGCACGCCACGTTTTTGTCGTTCGTAATCCTGATCACGGGAGTAGCACCGTCGATCAGCTCGGGCACGTCCGGGGATGTGATGCAGGGAGGCTCACAGCGCCGCTGCGTTTCGGCGTCATCGCACTGATCGCCGCCCCGGCCTCCACTCAGAGCGTTTTCTCC
>CAZGVQ010000409.1:0-3972 GCA_964529355.1 uncultured Acidimicrobiales bacterium | reverse complement strand
GGACCATTCGACGACCCGTTGGCGTCGTCGACGAGGTAGCGGCTGGTCGATGGGCCCAGCTGGTCGGGGCAGAAGATGACGATGTCGTCGCTCGTGGCCTGGGCGTTGACCAGGGCAGCCACATCGGCGCCCTGGGTGCGTTTGGTGCGTGCCTCGACGGCGCTCATCCCAAAGCCGACGATGAGCAGTGCGGCCAGCACGCCCACAAAGACTCGACCGCGCAGCATGTCGAGACCGAGCGTGAGGAGGATGACGAAGAACGGAATGAGTACGGCGAAGTAGCGCGGCTGAAACACCGAACCCGAAACCGCCCCGGCCGCAATGCCGACCACGAACGCCACGCCGATGATGGCGGCTGGCTCGACGGCTTTGGACTGGAGCTTGGCGAATCGAAGCCCGGAGTCGTCGCGTCGGCTGAACAGGCCCAACACCACCAGGCCGACCATCAGAAACGCCAACAGCTGCGCTTCGCTGCGCTGCCCACCCCCGAGCTCAAAGAGCAACAACACGATGTCGGTGGCCGGCCGGCCGGGTTCGGCCCATGGCGTCCCGGTGTTCTGCGCCTGGTCGAGTAACGCAGGCACCCACGGTTGAAACAGCACGCCGCCGACAACGAAGGCGGCGATGAGCCGTCGAGCCGCCGTCTTGTTGAACGAGGGGATACGCCCGACCGCTGCGGCGAGCAGCCAGAGCCCGGTGGCGCCGAGAAGGAAGATGGCCCAGTAGTGGGTGTACAGCAATAGTGCGACCAGCACCGCGACGACCAGAAGTCGCTCGATGGTTGGTTTGCGCCGGGCGTTGTCGAACATCCACCACCCGGCGAAGGCCAGCAGAATCGCGAGCGCGTACATGCGAGTTTCGTTGGCGTACCGGATCGCAAACGGGAGCCCGGCCAGCACGACCACGGCCAGCCGTGCGAGCCGTTCGCCACCGATGCTGTTTCCTCGTTCGCCACCGATGCGTTTTCCTTGCAGGTACGCAAACGGCAGGGCGGCCAGCGACACGATGCCCGACAACGCCCGTACCGCTCGGTCGCCGTCGCCGACGATGTCCACCCAGCTGCCGAGAATGACGTAATAGAGCGGGGGGTGCCCGTCCTGGCGGAGGGCATCTTCGATCGCGTTGGACTCCGCTATGTGCACCGATAGCGCCTCGTCGAGCCAGAGCGGCGACTCAGCGATGAACCTCAGCACAGCCCCGACGACCACCACAAGCGCCACGAACCACCAGGGAAGCGGCGGCGGCTCGTCAGCCTGCACAACGGTTGTACGCGTCGGGCTTTCCAAGGTGCTGGCGGGCTAGGCCGGCCCGTCGGCGTCGAGTCGGACCTCGACACGACGGATTCTCTCGGACAATTCGGCGAGGGCCGATTGGTCGTCGAGGTTCGTGTAGTCGATGAGCTTCTTCGCTGCCCGAGCGGCACCGAATGCCGCCTTCCGGACGGGCGAATTCTTCGTCCATGGGTTGTCGATGCCCTCGGGAAAATCGAGCTGGTTCACCGATCGCTCCATACGGTGCCAGCGCACGACCTTTTCCAGCGCTTCGGTGCTGGTCTGCTCGGCCGAAACCACGCCGGTTTGCAGTCCGGCAAAGAGGCCGCTGTCGGCATAAAGCTCGGCGTGGAAGTTCTCGAAAAGGTAGTGCTCGGGAACGACCTGGCGCGGCCACTCGGATGGGTACTGAGGCCAGGCGAGGGTGGCATAGGGCTCGGGTTCGGCGAAGGTGTCGGGGGAGAGCAGGCGCCCGAGGTTGGCGTACATCGCCCACTCGCACAGCGAGTACCGGGCGGACGGCTCCGCGACCTGTGCCGCGACTTCCCGATAGAGCGCGCGGTCGATGAGTTGGGGCATATGCGATGCGTAGGCGAGGGGTTTGGTGATGCCGAGGTGCTGCAGAACCAGAAACGAATGAAGCTGCGACTCGTCGAAGGAGGTATCGCCTTTGCGCCATTGGCCGAGCTCGTAGAAGTAGTACGACCGGTGCCGTCCCTCTGGCGTAACGAACACGTCCTTTGTCAGCGTGCGTAAGGGCCGCGAGTCGTCGTCGGCCATGATGAAGGTGTCGGCGATGGGGTTCCCGGCGTAGGCCTCGACAACCAGCGAACTTCGCAGGAGAAAGTTGCGTTGTGAGTGGTCGAGCGCACCAAGGTTCACGTCGGGAGCGATGGACTCGTCGTCGAGAATCGCTACCGGCAGCTCGGACGCAGTCGCAGCCGACGCTGCGAAACGGTCTCGCATCTTTGCCGGAACACAGACCACGACGTCGTCGACGAAAGGCATCTTGGCGGCCACGTGGCCGAGCGTCTCGGCGAAGATGTCGGGCCGGGCCGACAGGTACACGATTTGCACAGCTGAATGCTAGTGCCACCAGTGCTCCCATATCGGGAGCGGGGGTGCTACCTGCCGAGATGCTGCTCGACGTCGGCCGTCGGCACCTCGCGCCTGGCGGTGAGTTCCTTGCGGGCCCTGCGGAGCTCTGCGAGGTCGCCGAATGCCAGGGCGATTCCCTTGGCCCGTCTCGCAAAGAGTGTGCTGTCGCCCTTTGAACCGGGGTTTCGCATCGCCGCGATCTGGCGGCCGCCGATTTTTGCCGCCGCACCGACACTGTGGATGACACCGCGGGCCAGCACAGGTGCGGAGGCGTTGCGGGCCAGCATGCGAAGTCGGTTTCGTTGTTGGTACACGTCGGTGAGCGCCGAACCTTGGCCGGTGGAGGCCGAGTGGCGGTGCCGGACCGCGACGTCGGGCGTGTATCGGTACGTCCAGCCTCGGCTCTGCCCTCGCCACGAGAGATCGGTGTCCTCGTAGTACAGGAAGTAGTCGGGATCGAACAGGCCGACGTCGTTCAGGTAGTCGGCACGCAGCATCACGGCGGCGCCGCACCAGGCGAAAACGTCGTCGGACTCCGCGAACCGGCCGTCGTCGGGCTCGAAATACCCCCGATTGCCGCCGATGCCGTTGGCATCGACCCACGATCCGGCGTTTTGGATGTACTGCGTCGTAGAGCCCGAGAGCGTGACCTGGGCGGCCGACTCGGCGCTACCCACGTTCGCGGCCACCGGTTCGTGGCCTGCATCGCGAAGCACGACGGTCGTGGGCTCGGTGCCTTGAAGGAAGAGCGTGGCCCGGCCGGAGCTTTCAGAGTCGCCGCCCAACGCTGGGATCAGGACATCCGATGACGGACCAAGATGCCAACTGGCACCGGCGGACGTCGCGATGCGTTCCGCGCCTGCGCCGAGCACGTGACAACGATGAAACACATCGACGCCGTCGATCTCCACCTTGGTGAGCCGCACGTCCTGGCCATGCCCGGTCGTCACGCGGAGCGACCGGTGCCGATCGTCGAAGAGGATCTTGGGTGAGGCGGCGCCGATCGATGGGTGGTCGAAGGAGGCGACGAGGCCTGAGGCGAAGTTGCGCGGAACAAAGGCATCGGGGTTCACCAGCGCGACCCAGTCGACGTCCTTGAGATCTGTGAGGGCTTCGTTGTTGGCGCCGAAGCCGACGTTTTCGGGGAGCTGGATCGTTCGGAGTCGGGGGTGCTCGTGGTCGAGCAGGTGCGACACGCTCGCCAGGCTGTCGTCGGTCGAAGCGCTGTCGACGATCACCACCTCGCAGGCACCCGACCAATCCATGGCCAACAGATCCTCGATGCAGCGCTTGAGAAGCGATCCGCTGTTGTGGTTCACCACCACGACCCGGAGGCCACCGGATCCCGAATTGGTCACCCGCGAAGGTCCGACAGTCGCTGTCTGGCAACCTCGAACGACTTTTCCGCGAGGTGTTTGGCGCCCCCGACATCGAGATGGCGCTGCGCCCGAGCGAGCGCGCCGCTCTGGTCGCGCCAGCTCGAACCCGAAATGTTGGCGATGAGTCGTGCGGTCGCCGGGTTCTCCCGGTCGGGCGCGGTGCGCGGCGCGTCGACGAAGGCCAGCAGTGGCGCCAGCGCCTGCGACCATCGATGATGCTGGGC
>CAZGVQ010000408.1:0-3973 GCA_964529355.1 uncultured Acidimicrobiales bacterium | reverse complement strand
TCAGCAGCCTCTCCAACAATTCGGAGCCGCACTTCGCGCGACGGAAGAGCCGAACAGAGCTGAGCGAGTTTCCGCAAACCCTTGTAGCGAAGAAGGCTTCCTATCGCCAAGAGTTCGACTGGGTCATCGTCCGATGCAGAGGTCTTCAGCGCAGCCGGGTCAAACCCGATGCCTTCGGGAATGTGCACGACTTTCGTAGACTCGGGCACGTCGAAAGTTTCGCGAATGAGCCCCTCGTTTGCCGCGACGAGCGTGACGATCGCGTCGGAGCGGGTCGCCAAGAGTCGAAGGAGTTCGGACTCGAGACGGCGTTCAACGCGATTGTTCGGCGGCGCGTGCGGAGCGAGATTGTGCACCGTCCAAATCACCGAAATCGAGCGGCGGAAACGAAGCAAGGCCAAAACCGCCAGCACAAACGGCGGCTTGCGGAACCGGTCAATACCACTGCGACTGCGCACGAGGTGCTCGGGCCAATGGATATGGACGACCGTGTGTCCTTTCACTAGGCGAGACAATGAAAGCGCTTCGACCTTAACCTCGGCTTTTTCCAGTGCCGCTGCCTGTTTGACCACGAAAGGAGAGGTGCTCTCGCCCGGCCCTGGGTGCCAGAGCACCTCAAGCCGCTCTTCGGTCACTAGAACCGTTCTTTGTCCGGCCGCAACGGGAACCAAGAAGGCAGCAGCTCTTCGAGACGAGCTCGTTGTTCGGCACGAATGAAGGACTGCACATCGGGCGGCGTACTCCGGTCGCGCCGCCGAACCACGCTGATCAAGTAGCCCACAGCCCGCAGTAGTGAGCCGATGACGATGGGCTCCTCGCGAAGGTCCTTGACCACCTTGAGCGCTTCGAACTCGGGCAACGTGCCAAGATCCCAGTCCTGCTGTCCGAGTTGATACGCAGCTCGCATCAACGACCGTCCGCCGCCAGTACCCATCTGACGGGCGTGGGTAAAGGTCAGGTCGTCGAAGGTGGAGGTTGTCCACCCCTCCCGACGCGCCAGGTAGTTCGCGACGGTGTCTATGCCGCCGTGACGGAGCTCGAGATACCCGCCGATGGCATCGAAGGTTTCCCGACGAAACACCTGGGCTGGACCGGGCACGTGAGCGTCATGTTCTTTTCGAACCTTGAGCTCTCCGTTCACCGGGTGGAGGAACCGTCCGCCCGTCACCCCGAGTTCGGAGTCGTCATCGAACTTCTGGACAGCCACCTCGAAGAAATCCGACGGCAGTTCGACATCGGCATCGACACACGCAATGAAGTCAGGGGTCACCCCGTCCTGCTGCATACGTTCGTAGCCGGTGTTCACCGCCCGGGCCTTTTTCGAGAAGTTTCGGTCGCCATTCGAGTCGGCGCTCAGAGCTATCACCTCGGCCCACGGCAATCCGGCGGTGAGCGACCGAGCAAGGTCAACCGACCCGTCGGTCGACCCGTCGTCGACGATGATCCACCGGGAGGGCGGGTGACTCTGTTCGGCGATTGAACTCACGAGGGCCGCAAGGGTCGACTCTTCGTTGAGACAGGGGGTGATGACGGCGACAGCTGCGGTGGTCGCCGGCAGTGGGGCCTCTTGCGCTTCGTAGTGCATTGCACCTCCAGTATCGGCCAGAACTACCGCGACAGGCGTGTCGCGCGACCCGCCACCCCGAAACAGGCAATTTGCGAACGCACAAGTGAACAGTACGCGGAGACAACCATGAATATGTGGAACCGGTGGGGGTTCCGTGCGGAACTTCGCGATTGCCGCCAATCGGCGTGACGATGCGAATACTCTCAGGACTACCGGCTGAGAAGGGCAAAATTCTTCTCTCCCAAACGTTCGATCCTTCTGGGGTCTGGCCGATTGGAAGCCACTTGGATTCTTTAGCCGTCACCAATTGGACGGCTTGCCCCACTATTATTGGCCCCTTACTAACGAGTACTACTGAGGTACCGAGACCCGTGATGTACGAAGCGAACAGCAAGGCGAACGAAACGCCTGGTCTCGAGGACTATCTCAAGGCCATCCAGGCCCGGAAGTGGCTCGTGGTTGCCTTCGCCGTGGTCGGCTTGATCCTGGCGAGCTTGTTCGCGGCATCCCGCACCTCGAGCTTCGACGCCGAAGCCACGATTCGGCTGGGTCCCAGCCCCGTTGGTTCAAACAGCGGCATCGATAGTGGCGTTACCGCGCTGCCAAACCTGGAGACCGAGCGCGCCAAGCTTCAGTCGCTCCCCATCGCCCAGCAGGTCACCCAGGAACTCTCGCTCTCGCGGTCGGCTCGCTCACTTCTTGAGCCATCGGTCTTCTCGGTGGCGTTCGCCCCGACCGGCTTTGTTCTCGAAGGTACGTTCACCGACCAAGACGCCGAGCTCGCATCGAGCATTCTCAATTCATTCATGGAGAACTACGCCGAGGAGCGTGTCGGCGAGGCCGAGTCTTTCTACTCAGACCAGGTCGAGATCGTTCAAGCTGAAGTCGATGGGCTTCTCGAACAACTCGACAACATCAATACCGAGCAGCAAGGCGTTACCGCCCGTCTCGCTGACGCAAACCAGTCCGACGCCACGGCAAGCCAGATTGCCAGCCGTCCTTCACTGAACGCCCAGATCCAGTCGCTCACCACCCAACGCCAGGGAATCCAGGGCCAGCTGAACCCGGCACGGGCAAGCTTGTCTCGATTGCTGCGTTCACAGTCGGCGATTCAGGGCGCTCCGCCAGCCGAGATTCTTCGGAGCGCAGCAATTCCCGATGAACCAAACGGTCTTGGAAGCAACGCCATTCGAGTCGCCGGGCTCATCGCTGGCCTGCTCATGGGTATCGCCGCAGCATTCGTGCTCGACCGTCTCGACAACACCGCCCGCGAAGAGTCCGATGTCGAGCTCGCCATGGGCGCCTCGGTACTCGGCACGGTTCCGCCGTTCGGCTTCAGCAACCGCACCGGTGCATCGGCACTGGTGATGCTCAGCTCCAGCAAGTCCACGTCGGTGCAGCGAGCCCGGGAGTCATTCCGTCGCCTGCGCACCTCGTTGCAGTATCTCGCCACCACCGACAACATTCACAGCCTGCTGGTCACCAGCGCCCAACCCGCCGAGGGCAAGTCGGTGTCGGCCACCAACCTGGCTATCGCACTTGCCCAGGGTGGCTCACCCACCGTCCTCGTCTCGGCCGACATGCGTCGCCCGTCCATCGAGAACCTGTTCGGCATCGGCAACAACGAAGGCCTGTCCACCGCGTTGCAGGCCCGCGAAGTCACCCCGCCCCCCATCGTCAGCGTCGGGGTCGAGAACCTCGCCGTCATCCCGGCTGGGCCAACACCGGCCAACCCGGGCGAGCTGCTTGGTTCGGCCCGATTCCGCGACCTGATTCGCCGCCTCGAAGCAACCTATGAATACGTTGTGGTCGATACGCCGCCGGTGCTGTCCGCCGCCGACTCGATTGCTGCAAGCGCAAGCGTTGGCGGTGTAGTCGTGCTGGTCGACAGTCGCCGCACCGATACCTCCACGCTGCTCCAGGTTCGAAGCGACCTCGATCGAGCGGGCGCCCGGGTCCTCGGCGCAATCCTCAACCGCGACCGCAGCCGCGATGCTGGATTCTTCAGCCGTCGTGACCGCTACGCCTACGAGCGGGCCTCGAAGAACCTGGTGTCATGACCGCACTGGCACCTCGGTTCGGCCTGCCGAGGCTGCAGTCCGGGCCCACAACCATCAGCCGGCCCGGTGTACTCGAGCAATCGCTCACCATCTTTACCCTTGGCATGCTGACGCTTGGGCTTCCCAACGAGTGGTTTCAGGCATTCGACCCCATCCAGGCGATCGATACCGGCGGCAACAGTGCGCTGCCATCTGCGGTGTTCCTCCTGCTCGGCGGATTGCTCTCGACCCGTCTCATCGGCAACTGGAATCTGGTTCTCGAAGCGATTCGGCGCGAGTGGCTGTTGGCATTCATTGTCGGCGTGGCCTTTGTTTCGGTGCTCTGGAGCCCCGATGCGGTGCAGAC
>CAZGVQ010000407.1:0-3981 GCA_964529355.1 uncultured Acidimicrobiales bacterium | reverse complement strand
AATCCTCCCGCGGGAGCGACTTATGTGTCGACTATGGGTGACTGTTCCGGCGCGGGTCGGGTTAGGCCGACCTGGTACCAGTAGGAATCCAGGACCCGGCCGTCGGGTACTGGAAACGGTCGCGGTGAAGGCAGTGCGCGGTAGCCGAGCCTCTCAAGTACCCGTTGCACTCCGATGTTGTCGACGCCGGTTCCGACCCAGAGAGCTGGAGTGACCTTGCCGTCTTGGCAGCCAATGATCATCGCTCGAAGCAGTTCGGTCCCGTATCCCTTGCCAACATGAGCGTCAGCGATCAGCATTCCGATGTGTAGCGCGTCGGGTACCGCCTCTCTCGTAGAGAGTTCAGTGGTGCCTACGACTTCGCCCGACGCCAATGCGCCTACTAGACGGCACTTGGCTTCTGACCTGAATTGCGAGCGAAGTCGTTCTGCGTAGCTGGCTGCAGTCTCGTCAGTCCATCCGTTCGCGGCCATCGAAGATGGTTGACTAGCGATTTCGACGATGGCATTGATGTCGCTTCGGTTCGGGCGGCGAACAACTAGCCGAGTCGCTGTCGCTGCGGCCGCGTCAACGTTGATCGGGGCCTTGCCAGCAAAAATCGGCGACCGACGCCATTGGCTGAATCGCCCTGTAGCTCGGCCGGTAGACACGGGTTCCACATACGGTTTAACGGCAGTGCGGCCGCAGAGGTTGAACGTTGGGTGATCTGGAACGAGCGGTGCCGCGATAGCGAACACCTCCGTCTATGCCCGCTTCGACCTCATAGCCTTGACCACCTTGAGATCAGGATCGTTGGCATATTTCTTGTATTCGTCTGACTCCATTGCGCACAACGCTGCTCGACCCTCGTCGTCAAAGACGATGCCCCAGCCATAGGTCTTCGTGAGTGCCGAGGCTCGTAGACACGCCTGGCCTTTGGCGAAGAACTGCTCGCGGATGACATTTCTCTCGTCGCTGGACACATTGTCGACGTCGATCTTGCCCTGCTCGCCCTGGCGTTGAAACCACACATCGAAGAGCACTTCCGCCTGGGTGTAGGCAAAGCTGTCGCTGAGCATGGCGTACTGCAACATTGCGACTGTCGGTTTCCCTGCACGTGGCTCTGGCACCGTTGCGACTGTTGCCCTTGTATCTTCGGCGACGGTGATGAATGTATCGAAGTAGTTGTCGGCCACGGTTTTCCTTTGTGTTGCAGTTCGATGCTCAGGTGCGGTTGCGCCAGGCCGATATGGCTTCTATGTCCTTGGCTTGTCTGGCCTTGGTTTCTTGTGGGGTTTCTTTGGTTCCATAGGGTGGCTTGCTCGGATACTCAGCATCGCTATTGGTCTCCACGAAGTGGTCTTTGCCGCCATGGGTCCCGAACGACATAGCGACCTACTTGTGTCCGTTTGCAACTGCCTCGACAGCGTTCATCTCAGAACACTACAAAACAATCCCCACTCCGCCCTACGCCAACAGGTGGTCTACGAAGTGTGGGGTTGAATGATTCGCCCTCGCAAAGAAGTATCCGGCAACTCGCCAAGTCTTGTTTTGGCCGCGTACAGTGATTGGTCAGGGCTGTTGCGAATTGGTGTCAGGTGACCCCAGCCCGTTTCGATAGAGTCGACGCGCCTGCTCTGCGGGCGCTTCCCCGAAATGAAAGCGCAACAACACTATGAGTACTGACTTCAAAGTCGCGGACCTGAACGAGGCCGCCTTCGGTCGCAAAGAGATCTCACTGGCCGAGCACGAGATGCCCGGCCTGATGGCTCTGCGCGGCGAGTTCGGCGACGAGCAGCCGCTGAAGGGCGCCCGCATTGCCGGCTCGCTTCACATGACCATCCAGACCGCGGTCCTGATGGAAACCCTTACCGCCTTGGGCGCCGAGATCCGCTGGGCATCATGCAACATCTTCTCCACCCAGGATCACGCCGCTGCCGGCGTGGCTGTTGGCCCCGAAGGAACCGTCGACAACCCCAAGGGTGTGCCGGTCTTTGCCTGGAAGGGCGAAACCCTCGAGGAGTACTGGTGGGCAACCAGCCAGATCCTGCTGTGGCCCGGCGACGAAGGCGAGTCTGGAGCCAACCTGATCCTCGACGATGGCGGCGACGCCACGATGATGGTGCACAAGGGCCTCGAGTACGAGAAGGCCGGCGCCGTGCCCGAGCCCACCGACGATGACCCCGAGGAGATGCACTACTTCCTCGGCCGCCTCAAGATCATCTTCGACGAAGATCCCAAGACCTGGCACCGCATCGCCCCGCAGCTTCGCGGCGTGAGCGAAGAGACCACCACCGGCGTGCACCGCCTCTACCAGATGCGTGACTCGGGCGAGCTGCTGTTCCCCGCGATCAACGTCAACGATGCGGTCACCAAGAGCAAGTTCGACAACTTCTACGGCACCCGCCACAGCCTCATCGATGGCATCAACCGAGGCACCGACGTGATGATCGGCGGCAAGACCGCCTGTGTCCTTGGCTTCGGCGACGTCGGTAAGGGCTGCGCCGACTCCCTTCGTGGACAGGGCGCGCGTGTTGTGGTGACCGAGGTCGACCCCATCAACGCCCTTCAGGCTGCGATGCAGGGCTACCAGGTTGTGCGGCTCGAAGATGTCGTCGATACCGCCGACATCTTCATCACCTCAACCGGTAACAAGGACATCATCCTCGCCGAGCACATGGCCAAGATGAAGCACCAGGCCATCGTCGGAAACATCGGTCACTTCGACAACGAGATCGACATGGCGGGCATCAAGAAGATGAGCGACGTCCAGCACGTCAACATCAAGCCCCAGGTCGACGAGTACGTGTTCCCCGATGGCCACTCGATCATCGTGTTGTCCGAAGGGCGTCTGCTGAACCTAGGCAACGCTACCGGTCACCCGAGCTTCGTGATGAGTGCCAGCTTCACCAACCAGGTGCTGGCCCAGATGGAGCTGCACGCCAACGCCGAGTCCTACGGCAACGAGGTCATCGTGCTGCCCAAGATCCTCGACGAGAAGGTTGCCCGCCTGCATCTCGATGCGCTGGGTGTACGCCTCACCGAGCTCACCGACGACCAGGCCGACTACCTGGGCATTCCCAAGGACGGCCCGTACAAGCCGGACCACTACCGGTACTAGGAAACCGGGCGGCCAGACCGCCCGGGCCGACGAGTTCCCGAGCTGCGGTGGCCAACAGCCACCGCAGCTCCTTGGTTTTGGCCACGGGAAGCGGCAGCACGAAGTGCGCGGCTTCGCGGCGGCTACTGATCCTCTAGCTCACTCGCTCTGGGAATTTCCCGCAGACGAAAGCTGCGGGCTCGGCCTGAGCCGAACAAGGTTGCGAGATCGACGGCGCTGGCATCACGCCATCGGCGTACGCCCCAGTAGGGTCCCGCGCCCGACCGCATGACGAACTGGCCGTTCTCGGTCCGGAGTGACTCGTCCTCGACCACTTCATACAGCCGGCTTCGACTGGTGAGAAAAGCGGCGGCCAGGGTGCTGAGGCCGGTGGCGACGGCCAACACCCAGAGGGGCCAGGCCGGGACCGTTGCCTCCTGCCCAAGATCCACCAGTGCGCTACCGATGGCGACGAGTTCGAAGTCGGGAATCTCGATCTCTTCGGCAAGCGCGGTCGAGGTGTCGACGGCGGCTTCTTCGGTGGATGCAGGAGTGAAGAGCTCTTCTGCGGATTCAACAAGTTGCTGTGATTCAGTCTCGGTCAGAACCTGTGGGGGCGGCGGTGGCGGTTCGATGGGGGAGGCGTCGACGAATCCCGCATTTGGTGGCGGGCCGGTCGGGGCGCCCGGGAGGGGCTGCACGTCGTCGGTCGGCGAGCCGTCGTCCTCGACCACCTCTACTTCAGGATCATCATCGTCGTCGTCTTCCTGGTCGTCCTCGTCATCCTCGATGTTCTCCGGCTCGGGGACGACGGTCAGATCGACGGGTTGAGTCGTTGTCGTAGCCGCGGGCGGTGGTGCGTTGGTTGTGGTGACGGCGACGGGGGCTGGGGGAGGAGGCGC
>CAZGVQ010000406.1:0-3997 GCA_964529355.1 uncultured Acidimicrobiales bacterium | reverse complement strand
AGCGATCCGTGGCCGCCGAGGCCAGAGCCTCCATGCTGGAGAGCTGGGAGACGTCGGTGCGCACGCCCAGAGCATCGACACCGGCACCCTCGAGCTCGCTGACGGTGGCAGCGAGGGCTGGTTCTTCGATATCGCCGATGACGATCTTCATTCCGGCGGCGCCGAGTCGCTGAGCAAACGCCTTACCCATGCCGCTTGCGCCGCCAGTGATGACCGCCGTTTTGCCTTGCATGTCGTTCATGGGATCAGTCTGTCAGAGGTGCCAGTGCGTGGCTAAAGACCCAGAAGAGCGTTCTCGACGACCTCGGTGAGCGCAGGGTGGATGTACATCTGGTCGCGCGCCATCTGATCGACGGTTTGGCCAAACCGCATGCCCTGGATCAGCTGCTGGATGAGGGTGGACGACTGGGGGCCGATGATGTGGGCCCCGAGCAGCATGCGGGTTTCAGCGTGGGCGATGAGTTTCACGAAGCTCTCGGTGTCTTCCATTGCCCAGCCATAGGCGGTATCGCCGTAGTTCTGGATCTTCGTCACGTAGGGGGTGCCCGCGGCCTTCACGTCGCGCTCGGTCAGTCCGACCGAAGCGATCTGGGGGTTGCAGAAGACGGCGTGGGGAACCAACGACAGGTCTCGCTTGATCATGTCATCGGGATTGGCGAGGTTGTGCGCGACAACCCGTGCCTCGTGATTGGCCGAGTGCTTGAGTTGGAGTTCAGTGGTGACGTCGCCAAGCGCCCAGACACCGTCGACGTTCGTGCGGCAGTGGTCGTCGGTGATGATGTACCCGCTGTCATCGACTTCGATGCCCGCGGCGTCGAGGGCGAGTCGATCACCGTTGGGGGTTCGACCGGTGGCCACCAGGATGAGATCGGTCTCGATGGTGGTGGGTGTGCCCTTGACGGTGGCTTCGATGGTGATGGCGCCGGCATCGTTGCGGGCCACCGACTCGATGGAGGTACTGCACAACACGTTGTTGCGCGTTGAGGCGAGTTTGGTGAAGCGTTCGGAGATGTCGTCGTCTTCGAAGCGAAGCATCTCGGGGCTGCGATTGAAGAAGGTGACGTCGACGCCAAGGCTGCTGAAGACGTGGCCCAACTCGGTAGCGATGTATCCGGCGCCGATAACAGCCATCCGCTGCGGCAGCTCGTCGAGACGCATCACGGTATCGGAGCTGTAGTAGCCGACGTCTTCGAGTCCGGGGACCGGCGGTACTGACACGCGGGCTCCGGCGGCGACCACGATGTTGGTGCCGGTGATTCGGCTTTCGGTGCCGTCGTTGCCGGCCACCACGATCTCGTTAGGTCCAGCGAAGCTCGCCGAGCCAAGGAACACCGTGACGTTTTCCTGCTCCTCGGAGCGGTAGCGCTTGCCACCTTCGGCGATTGGGTCGATGCGGCCGAACACCCGGTCGCGCAACGCTGGCCAGTCGACGCCTGAGTAGGAGGTGGAGATGCCGTACTTGGAGCTGTCGGTGGCGTCGAGCGCGCGGTCAGCGGTATAGACGAACATTTTGGACGGGATACACCCGACGTTGAGACACGTTCCCCCGAACACCCCCTTTTCGACGATCGCCACCCGGGCGTCGTCAAAGTCGGGGGTCAGGACGGAGTTGCCCGAGCCGGTGCCGATGATGATGAGGTCGAAGTCGTTCACGTGCTGAATCTACCGCGTCAGTCGCCGGATCAACGACGATGTGTCCCATCGGTCGCCACCCATAGCGATGATGTCAGCGTAGTAACCGTCGACCTGCTCGGTGATGGTGACATCGGCGCCGCGACGCTTTGCCTCAGCGATGGCGATTCCGAGGTCTTTGCGCATGTGCTCGACCGCGAATCCGAACTCGAATTGATCGGCCGCCATCGTCTTGCCGCGATTCTCCATCTGCCACGAACCGGCGGCGCCCTGTGAGATCACATCGACCACCAGGTCCATATCGAGGCCCACGGTGTTTCCGAAGTTGATGGCCTCGCTCAGCGCCTGAAGCGCACCGGCGATCGAGATCTGATTGACCATCTTCGTGAGCTGACCGCTGCCTGCCGGGCCGAGCAGCGTGGTGGCGCGGGCGTAACTGTCGACAACGGGTTTGGCCGTAGCAAAGTGGCCGGCCTCGCCGCCGCACATGACGGTGAGTACGCCGTTCTGCGCTCCGGCTTCGCCGCCGGAGACCGGGGCGTCGAGAAAGCCGAGACCGCGCTCGGTGGCGCTTGCCGAGAGCTCGAGGGCAAGCTCGGCCGATGCGGTGGTGTGATCGACCAACACCGCCCCGCTGGCCATCGCATCGAGCACCCCGTCGTCTCCGTAGGCCACGGATCGCACGCTGTCGTCGTTGCCGAGAATCAAGAAGACCAGTTCGGCTCCATCGGCCGCCTCACCTGGAGTGGTGGCCGATCTACCGCCGTAGTCGGCCACCCACGCTTCCGCTTTGGCCGCGGTGCGGTTCCAGACCGTGACCTCATGGCCAGCGGTAGCGAGGTGTCCGGCCATGGGATAGCCCATGACTCCGAGTCCGAGGTATGCGCATTTCGTCATGCGCAGAACCTAGCTGCGGAAGTGCTACTCGGAGCGTGCCGGCAAGTCGTGAAACGGCTGCCCGGCGAATCGACGGGCTGCCCACGCTTCGATGACCGCGGGTTGGTGGTTGGGGAAGCCGATGGGGGAGGGAAGTGCATCGGGAGCGAACCAGCCGTACTCACTGGCTTCGGCCGGATCGATCTGGGGTGTCGGCCGTTCCTGGTCATCGGGGATTCGAGCCAGATAGAAAATGTTCAGCAGCGACTGCTCGTACATGTCTTCGCGGTCATAGGAATCCATCCACATTCCCAACAACGCGACCAACGGCACATCGAGGCCGGTCTCTTCGAGCACCTCGCGGCGGGCCCCGTCCTCAGGGTGTTCGCCAGACTCCACGAACCCTCCCGGAATATCCCACTCGCCGAACCACGGTTCGATCGCACGTCGAATGAGGAGGATCTCGCCGCGGTGTTCGACGATGGCGCCAGCGCAGGGCTTAGAATTGGCCCAGAAACGATGCTGGCAGTTTGAACACTGAAATGGCGGCTCGGCATCGACGCGATGGCCGCATTCGGAACAAAACTTGTGCACGTCGCAAGCCTAGGTGGTTCGAGCCGAGGTCTGAGTGGCTTGCCTCGAGGGAATCCAAGGGCGATTCATGGCAGACACCTCTGACCCACGGGCCGAAGAAGCTTCGATGACCGTGCTTGCCTCAAGCTGGGATGTCGATGCTGTGCTGTCTCCGCCGATGCGGCGACAGGAGCTGACCGCTGGGGATGCGCTCGCGCTGATTGATCGCTTTCTGGCGTCATCCACGTTGCCGTGGACCGCGGTGGCGGTTGCCGAGGGGCCCTTCTGGGTTTTCGGCTTTCGCGAGTGGTGGTGGGTGGTCGAAAACGTTGGCGATCTCAACGTCTTCGTCGACGAGACTGCGATCGCGATCGACCTGCCGGGTTGCTATGAACTTTGCGACCCGTTTTGGTTGACGCCGACCTTCCTTCCGTGGTGGGGCGCCAGTGATCGAGCCTGGGCTCGGCGCACCATTGCGGCGCTTCTCGCGGGAACTCGCCCGACGTCGCGGCATTACCCGCAGAGTCCGCCAGAGCCCGACGTTCGATGGGAAGCGCGCCATGGCATCGACGGCGCGAGCCTGTTGGCGTATACCCAACGCTCGCAGCAACTCCCGCCGACGTGAAACGCCGATGTGCTACAGGTCGCGCCAGCGGATGAATTCGGCACCGGCATCGTTGGCCCGGGCCACAAACTTTGCCAACTGATCGGCTTCTCGAGCCCTCCACGCCTCGGTCGTGCCGGGGTGGCCGCCAACTTCGAGCACCTCACCGTGCTCAGGGATTGGGACCTCGCTCCACCAGTCGGTGGTGAGGTCGCCATCGCCCATGAAGAAGTGGTCGGTGGTGCGCCAGCGACGCTCAATCGGGCTGCGGAGCAGACCACCCAGCAACACCGTGGGCCGGGTCTTCTTGGG
>CAZGVQ010000405.1:0-4007 GCA_964529355.1 uncultured Acidimicrobiales bacterium | reverse complement strand
ATGCAGGTCGCGGGCCAGCGCTCGCAGCCAGACGATGACCGGCGATGACTTCCCGGTGGTGAAGGTGGTGAATTCGTGGGAGATACAGACCTTGGCGACAGACGTTGCCAGATAGCCGCTGGTGGGTCGGCGGCCGTCGACGCCATACAACGACGGCATCGCTACCGTGCACCCGAGGTCGGCCACCCGACGGGCAAAGTCGGCCACCTTCGGCGTGATACCCGGGATCTCGGTCATGATGACCACGGCGGGCCCAGACCCTTTTCGGTACACGGTTTTCGTGGAGCCGAAGTACGTCAGCTCTACCTGCTCGAAGTCATCGAGCGCATCAAAGGGGGGTTTGGATTTCGCCATGAGTCTCGTCGGGCTCGCAGGTTTCGAATAGGAGGTGTGGGGTCGGGGTAGTCCGGCGTTATTCGTCGAATCGACGGAACCGAAACTACTAGGTTGGCGTCATGACCAAGCCATTTCGCTTCTCTGTGACCGCTGGTGGCATCACCAACGTTACGGAATTTCTTGAGCTCGCACGAAAAACCGAGGATCTCGGCTACGCCTCGCTGACGATTCCCGACCATCTCGACAACCAACTGGCACCGATACCCGCGCTTACCGCGGCTGCCATGCACACCTCGTCGCTCCGATTGCTCACGTTGGTACTCGCCAACGACTACCGACACCCGGTCATGACCGCCAAGGAAGCCGCAACCCTCGATCTCATCTCCGACGGACGCCTCGAACTCGGGCTCGGCGCTGGGTGGATGAAGTCCGACTACGAGGAAGCCGGCATCGACTACGACAAGCCAAGCGTTCGGATCCGACGACTGGGCGAAGCGGTCACCATCGTCAAAGGTCTGCTCGGCAACGACCCGGTGAGCTTCGACGGCGAGTTCTACAACGTGACGAACCTCGAAGGCCTTCCCAAGCCGAAGCAGTCTTCGGTGCCAATCATGTTGGCCGGCGGCAAGGAGAAGATCCTCACGCTCGCCGCATCGCAGGGTGACATCGTCGGCATCAACCCGAGCCTGACGGCGGGCGTCATCGACGAACGAGCCGGGGCCACCGCCACCCCGAACGCCACCGACCAGAAGCTGGAATGGATCCGGGCTGCGGCCGGCGATCGTATCGACAGCATCGAGCTGCAGACTCGTGTGCATCTGGCGGCAGTGGTCGACAACCGTGAGGAGTTGGCCGCCACAATGGGGCCAGCTTTGGGCCTATCGGCCGAGGACGCGCTCGACTCCCCGCATGCCCTCATGGGAACCACCGAGCAATGCATCGAGCAGGTCCAGGGGTGGCGCGAGCGGTGGGGTATCTCCTACGTCGGATTCTCCTACGATGCCGTCGAACAGATGGCGCCCATTGTGGAAGCGCTCGCAGGCACCTAGCTGGTGAGAAACGACGCGAGGTTGCCGTTGGCCTCGACGACGACATCGTCCAACTGCTGAAACTCGGCTAGCGCTCGCAGCTCGGTCGACAGATTGCTGGCAATCTCGCCCACCGACGCGCTGAGTAATCCCGAATCCTGATGCCAGGCTCCTTTAACCCGAAGCACCCGGTGTTTTCGCTCAGCCTTTACATCGACTCGACCAACGAGTTCCTCGCCCAGCAGGTACGGGAGCACGTAGTAGCCGAACTCTCGCTTGGCCTCCGGCACGTAGATCTCGATGCGGTATCTGAAGTCGAACAGTCGCTCGGCGCGGTCGCGATACCAGACCACGGGATCGAACGGTGACAGTAGCGCCGACGCCTTCAGGGTTCGGGGAAGCTTGGAGCCAGCCGCACGGTACGCCGGCTTCTGCCAACCCTCGACCTCAACCTCAATAAGATCGCCAGACTCCACCAGTTCGGCGATGCGCGGGCGAGCCTGAGGGTTGCGGATTCGGTAATAGTCGGCAATGTCGTCTGCGGTGCCGACACCCAGTGACTGAGCCGATCGCCGCAGCAGTTCTCGTTGCGCATCTTGTCTGGTGGGAGTGGACGCAGCGAGCGTCTCGGGCGGAACGATCCGTTCGATGACATCGAATTGCCTTTCGAAGTTTCCAATGCGACGACTACCCGCTTTCCCGATGGCAAACAGTCGCCCGAGAGCCAACCGTCCGGCAGAGCGACCACCCCAGGCATGATCGGAGCGTTCTTTCTGCCCGGGGTCCTGCAATTCGCCGGCGCAGAGCGGGCCGCGATCGGCAAGGTCGGCCAGCACCTGTTCGACATAGCCGGGGGCATCATCGAGCGCCGACCAATGGCCAGCATCTGACATGTCTTCCTGGCGCCACCGAAACAACGGCTCCAGGTCCATGGGAATCAGCGCCGCCTCATGGGCCCAGGACTCAAACCACTCGTCGTCGGTGTAGGCAACACGTGCAAAGAGCTTGAGGTCGTACGGGCCCAGACGCGAATACGGAACGAGATGTTGCGGCCTGGCGATGATGGGAATCGTGTCGAGCTGGAGCACGCCCAACGTGTCCATGACCCGTCGAAGGTGCCGACGATCCACCTTGGTTGGCCGGGGTCGATCGAAGCCCTGCGCTCCAAGAGCTATGCGGCGCGCCTGGGAAATCGAGAGCTTGGGGGTCACTCGTCTTCGTGTTCGGCGGCGGTCGTGGATGCATCGAGATCGACGCCCAGCTGCGCATACAGGTTCTCGACCAGGCGGCGGAGTTCGGCCACCTCGGCTCGCAAACCTGCGGTACTTCCGCTCTGGGCCAACCCGCCCGAAGCCGGAGCAGGGACGGCCGAGTCCACCGCAGCTACAGGCGGGGTCGCTACGACGGGGCTTGGTGGGGTCGCGACCCCGCTATCGTCCGCGAGCAGCTGCACCCACCGGTCCTGGCTTTGTCCGGGTCCGCGACCGAGGTTGCGAACGAGGGGATCCTGGCGCGACGCAAGGTGCCCCAGCGTGCGTTCGACATCATCGACATCGACGAACGACACATAGCGCTCGGTACGAGTCCGCAGCTCGCCCGACGTTTGTGCACCCCGAAGCATCAACACCGCGAGGACGGCCAACTGCTGATCATCGACACCGATGGCGTCTTGAAAGACGTGCCGATGCTTGTAGGAGCGAGAGCCGGTTTCCTTCACCGTTCGGGCCAGCTCCTGCTGGCGAAGCTCAAGCATCGCGGTGTCGACCTCGGCCGAGGTGAGCGACATCACCGGATCCCGGCTGGTCTTCTGATTGCAGGCCGCGACCAGAGCGTTGGTGCTGAGCGGATAGGAATCGGGGGTAGTGCGATCCTTCTCGATCAAGGCCCCAAGAACCCGAATTTCAACAGCAGTAAGTTCCACAACCCGAACCTAGCAAGCCGGGTAAGCGTTGGTACCAGGCACCGGAGGGCGGCGAAGAGGGAGCGATTGGGGTCGTCCGTCGCGCCAGCAAGGACGACATGGGCGCCAAGCCCGATGCCGAAGGCATGGAGCCGGAGGCGGAACAATCAAAACCGAGCCGGAGGCGGAACAATCAAAACCGAGCCGGAGGCGGAACAATTAGAACAGTGCGTCTTGGATTACCAGCTCGTCTGCTTGGTGGTCGCCGAGGTTGAGTTCGATGCCGTAGAGACGCTGGAGGTCGATGGCAAAGATGTCGTCGGTTCCGGTGCGCCGGGCGGCAACCATTCGGCCAACGATGTCGAGGATCTCAAGATCGTGGGCACCGACGCGGGCGTCGAGTGGGTAGGTGCGAACGCGATCCCAGATCGGCCGGGCGGCCGCTGGGTTGGTCCAGGTGGTGCTGGTGGCAACAACGCGAGAGTCGTTTTGGCGTGTGAGGAGGTGCGTGACCTCAGTCGCCAGGGGTTCGAGTCGGGCGGTGAGCGTTTCGTCGGTGAGCGGTCGGCCAAGACCGGCGAGCTTGCGTGATGCCGACACCGATTGGGGAATATGAAGGCTGGTGGTGATGAGATCTTCGGCGATTCGTACCGAATAGCCGTCGGCCGCCTCGGCCACGATGCGAGCCTGCCAGGCGCCCTGTTCGAGCAGCCGCTTTTCGATTCGCACGGCTGTGCTGGTAC
>CAZGVQ010000404.1:0-4015 GCA_964529355.1 uncultured Acidimicrobiales bacterium | reverse complement strand
AGCTCCGGGCCGACCTTGGTCTCTCGGTCAGAATCTTTCCCGTCCCTCATGGTTGTCGCCAGCAGTTGAGGAGGTTATCGCCAGTCGGGTCGAGCCCGCTCGGACCCAGGGACTGCCGTGGTAGTTTCGTCGGTCATGCGTCGGGCATTTTGGTTGTTGCTAGGGGGCTTTCTTGTCATCGTCCTCGCAGGTTGTCGTGTTGACTCCACCGTCACCATCGACATCGAAGGCAACGGCGGCGGTTCGGTTCAGGTCGATGTCGAGCTGAACCAGGAAGCGTTCGAGCGGATCCCCGACCTCGACCAGCAACTCCAGGTGCAGGACCTCCGCAATGCCGGCTGGGATGTCGTTGGCCCAACCAGCACCGACGAGGGCGGCCGGCTCATCAGCGCCACAAAAACCTTCGCCAGCCCCGAAGACCTTCCCGTCGTGCTCAGCGAGATCGGCGCATTCAACAACGTTTCACTCACGCGTACCCGCGAGTTTGGTGCCACTACCTGGACGTTCCTGGGCGATGTCGATATCACGGGCGGCGTCGACCAGTTCGGCGATGCCGAGCTTGGCTCGTTGCTCGGTGGGCGTATGACCGGGGTCGACGTTGCCGCCATCGAGACCGAACTGCGTCAGCCCGTTGCCGACCTGTTCGGATTCAACGTCATCGTGCAGATGGCCGACGATGTCGAGGCGAACGCTACGAGTACCGACGGCCGCCAGGCGGCCTGGGTGGCACGCATCGACGACGTGGCGCCGACCTCGTTGTCGGTGACGAGTTCGGTGAAAGACGATCGTCCACGCACCCTTGCCCTCATCGCCATCATCCTGGCTGCAGCAGCCGTGGTCACCCTGGTTCTCGCCGGCATCTGGGCAGCCCGAAGTCGCTCGCGCGCCGGGTATATCGTCCCCGATCAGGCCTACGTCGACCCTGCACAGCCGATTGCCCAGCCCGCCGCCCAGGGCGCCGGGGCTTCCCCGGGTGGTCAGCTTCCGGCACAAGCCGACGCGCCGCGCCGCGGAAGGGCCGCGCCCACCCTCAGTCAATCGGCCACGCCGGCAGCTGCTGCGGCTGCCGCAACCGCGGCGGCGGGTGCAGCCACCATGCCCACACCGATTCCCACTCGGCGACTTCGGTCAGGGGCCCCGCAATTGGTGGTACTCGATGCCATGGGGGTCATCTATCGCCATGCGGACGAAGTCGAAGAACTGCTGATTCCCTTTGTCGAAGACCACGGCGGAACCGCAACACCAGATCAGATTCGAAATCTCTATCGGCAGGCCTCGCTCGGCCAGTTGTCGTCGGCCGAACTCTGGGCTGGCGCAGGTGTTGCCGGCGACCCCGGCGCGCTCGATCGCGAGTACCTCAGCGCGTTTCGGATGACGGGCGGTCTGCTGGCTTTTCTCGACAAGCTCAAGCACAAGAAGATTCCGGTCGCCTGTATCAGTAACGACGTCTCGTTGTGGTCGCGTCTGCTCCGCCAAGGATTCAGCCTCGATACCAAGATCGGGCCGTGGATCGTTAGCGGCGACATCGGGGCGCGTAAACCCGACACGTTGATCTACGAGGCGCTTCGCACCACGGTGGGCGCGCCCTTTGATGTGTATCTGTTCATCGACGACCGGGTCGAGAACCTCGATAAGGCCCGAGAGTTGGGTATGAAGACCGCCCTGTTCGATCCGCTCGGGTTGGTCACCGATACCAACGGCCACCGGGTGGTCCGCGGCTTCAACGAGTTTTTCCGTCGCTGATTTAGGCGGCTTGGGGCATCGTGAGTTCGGCGGTGACGCACCGAAGCTCTTCGGTGGAAACCGGCTTGGTCACATAGGCCGCAACCCTCGCGACGCGGGGATCGTCGAGTTGATCCCGAGTCAACGTTCCGGTGAGCAGCACAAACGGCGGAGCGGCGGCACCGAGAGCTTCGAGAAGGTCCAAGCCGTTGCGTCCTGGCATCAGGTAGTCGCACACGATGAACTCCACGCGGGCGTGTTCGAGGATCTCGAGTGCACCCTTCACCGAGTGTGCCTCGATGACATCGAAGCCCTGCGCGGCCAGCATGTGCCGAAGCACAACGCGCGATACGGCGTCGTCGTCGACGACCAGTACGCGGCTCACCAGTTCACCAACGCGTCGGCCAGTGAATCAGCCATCGTGAAGATCTTGTCGAACCGGCTGAGCTCAAAAACCCGCAGTGCGTTCTCGTTGGTCGGCGACACGAGTCGCAGGTCGCCGCCGCGTTCGCGTGCTTCCTTCATCGATTTCACAAGTGCCGCCAGGCCCGCACTGTCGACAAACTCGACGTCTGAAAGATCGACGATGATGCGCGTCTTTCCGACTTCGAGGTGTCCGTCCAGAATCTCGCGGAGCGGGGCAGCCTGGAAGGCATCGAGTCGGCCGGTCAGTTCGACCGTGGCGATCTCGAGACCATATGTGGCCAAGATTGGGTCCATGTCGTTGTATCGACGCGCTCGCCGGCTCGCTTTAGCGCCCAGAAACTGCGTCAGAGTCGTGGAGAACGAACCGAACCTTCCACGAGTTCGAGGAATCGGCGCGCTCATACTCAATCGAATCCGCCAGCTGCTCGATGATCATCAGCCCGTAGCCTCGCACCTGGGGTTCGGTGGGGGCAGGCTCGGCTCGACCGGCGAACGCCTGGCCATTGTCGGCAAGCACGACATCGAGGACACCGTCGCCCAGCTCGGCATCGATGCTGATGGTGGTGCACCCAGCGTGGTCGATGCTGTTCGTCGCGAGTTCATGAACCGCCAGCTCGATGGGTCCGGCGTTGGCGCCAGCTGAAGTGGGGCCGAGCGGTTCGAGTACCTCGAGAAGCCAGGGCCCGATTGCACGGATCTCCTCATAGCTCGCGACGAGTTCCAGGTTGGTGCTGCTCATGTTGGTTCTCCGAACCTCACGATGAACAGCGTACGGTCATCGCTCTGGGCTGCGCCTTCGGCGAACATCTCCACCCGATCAAAGACCGCAGTGCCGAGTTCGGCGGCAGTGTCCGCACCCCCGGATCCCAGCAGATTCAGCAGACGTTGCTCGCCAAACATCTGGCCTCCCGAGCCAAGCTGCTCGGTGATGCCGTCAGAAGCCACAACCAATTGGTCACCATTCCCGATGGAGTATCGCTGCGCACCGGTATCCCCGCTCCCATTGCTCGTATCGAGTGGCAAGACCCCGACGGGAGGGTGATCGGCCAACAGGATTTGAGCTTCATCATCGAGTGTCTGGAGTATCACCGGGCTATGGCCGGCGTTCGCGAGTGCAACCTCGGCTGAGCCGGGGTCGTAGCTGCCAACGAGGAGTGTGACGAACATGCCGGCATCGGACAACGATTGGTACATCCAACGGTCGACCGCCCGAAGTACCGCTCCCGGCCCCTCGTGTCCGTGGCGGTGGAAGGCGGCGTTGCTGGCCGAGATCACGTTGGTCATCATCATCGCTGCGGGAAGACCCTTACCTGAGACGTCGCCGACAGCGAAGTGCAACACCTCGTCGACGATGTCGAAACAGTAGAGGTCGCCGCCGGCGAGCCGGGCCGGCTCAGAGCGTGCGTAGATGTCGGCCTGGGGGAGTTCGGGTAGCCATCGGGGAAGGGCGCTTTGTGCGAGCAGCGATGCGGTGTCGTGGTCCTTGGTGAGCACCGCCTGCGCCAAGGCCGCCTCGTGCAGCCGCGCGGTGTGAATAGCCCCGGAAAGCATGGCCGCCACGGCGTCGAGCATTTTCAGGTCCGCGGTGCCGAAGTGTCGATCGCGCCGCAACGCGGACACCGTTGCGGAACGTCCAGCGGAGTCGGTGGCCGTCGAACGAGCGATCTCGGACTGACCAGCGGTTTCCTGCGTTGCCGCTGTGCTGAGCTCCTCGACGAGGTCGGCATCGCCAATCGCGTGGGCGGGCACCGTGTCGATATGCACGGCATCGGCCCCGAGCAGCTGCTTCGCTCGCTCGAGGATCCGACCAGCGACCTCCGCCTCATCCAACGAGTCAGCCGTGATGGAGGCCAACTCATACATGGCC
>CAZGVQ010000403.1:0-4040 GCA_964529355.1 uncultured Acidimicrobiales bacterium | reverse complement strand
TCGCCCGTGAGTCCGGTGGTGATGGTTCCGTTGGCGGGCTGGGTGAACGAGTCGATGGTGGGGCTCGAGTCGAGGTCCGAGTCGTTCCCCAGAAGACCGGCCAGCGGGATGGCGGCGTTGGTGTCTTCGTCGGTCGAGACCAGGTCATCGACGGCGATTGGTACATCGTTCACGGACTCGACGTCGATCTTGACTTCGGCGTTGGCGACCAGCGCTCCATCGGTCACGGTGTAGGCGAAGGTGTCAACCCCGTTGAAGTTCGCGTTCGGGGTGTAGACGAGGTCGTCATTTCCGTCGAGGAGGAGCGTGCCGTTCGCTGGCTGGGTGAACCCGTCGAGCACCAGGGGCGACTCAACATCGTTGTCGTTCGCAAGGATGGAGGCCCGGGACAGCACGGCGGCTGTGTCCTCGGGCGTGGAGAAGCTGTCGTCCAGCGCTACCGGACTGTCGTTTACGGCCTCGAGTTCGATGTCTACGGTTCCGGTGTCGGTGTTGGTGCCGTCGGTGATGGTGTAGGTGAAGGTGTCAGTGCCGTTGAAGTTGGCGTCGGGGGTGTACACCAGGTCGCCGGTGAGGCCGGTTGAGAGCGTGCCGTTCGCTGGCTGGGTGTAACTGGCAAAGGCCGGCAGGTCGGCAGGATCCGGGTCGAAATCATTGGCGAGGAGTTCGGTGAACGCGATGGCGAGGTTGGTGTCCTCGGTTCCGGCGAACACATCAGCAACAGCGACCGGGGAGTCGGGCGTGGCGAGCACGACGACCCGGACGGTCTGGGTGACGGTGTGCTCGCCGTCGACCGAGGTGTAGGTGAAGGTATCGATGCCTTCGAAACCGGGGTCCGGCGTGTAGATAAGATTGCCCGCGGCGTCTTCGGATATCGAGCCGTTCTCGGGCTGGGAGAAGGATGCGAACGTAGGATCGCTGTCGACATCGGTGTCGTTGTCGGTCAGCGTCGAGATCGCGATCGTCAGTGGCTGATCCTCGTTGGCCTGCACTTCGTCCGCACCGGGTATCGGGGCATCGTTCTGGGGCGTAACGACGATCTCGATGTTGGCCACATCACAGGTTCCGCGGTTGTCGCACACCTGGTACACAAACGAGTCGGTTCCCGAGAAGTCGGTATCGGGCACGTACTCCCAGAGTTCTTCGCCCGCCGTGCCGGCCACGTTGGTGGCGACTTTGGTGAGGCTTCCGTTCTGCGGTGCGATGACGATCTCAAAGACGGGTGAACCAGATCCGGTGACCCCGCTGAGCGACAGCGTTACCGGCTGGTCCTCGTCGATGTTCACCGAGGAGTCGTTGCCCACGGGCGTGGGAATCGTCACTACCGGAGCGGCGATCGTTGTCGGGGGTGTCGTGGTCGCCGGAGCTTGTGTGGTGGGAGCGGACTCGGGGACGGTGGTTGAGGAGGTGGTGGTCGTGGTGGCCGGCACCGAGGTCACGCTTGCGACCGGAATCGTCACAACCGGAGCGCCGGTTGTGGTTGGTGCGGGGACTGTGGTGCCGATGGGCTCGTCGTCGGCGAACGCGATGAGTGGTTCGGGTACCGAAATGTCATCCGGCACCAGGATGCCGGCGCCACCGGTAACGACGGCGGCGGTTGCTCCGACGGCCGACGCGACAACGTTGGCAAGTGGGGTTGCGACCGGAGCGATCGGGATCTGACCGGCCGAGGGGATGTTGGCCAGCCAGGTGAGGGGGCCCATCGCAAGTCGCAGGCGACCGATTCCAATGTTGAGGAACGCGCGGACGATCTCGGGGTCGAACTGGCCCCCTGAACAGCGAGCGATTTCTTCGCGCGCCGCCTCGGTGGGCATTGGCTTCTTGTACGAGCGGGCCGAGGTCATGACGTCGAATGCGTCTGCGACGGCGACGATGCGAGCTCCAAGGTGGATTTCGTTGGCGGCGAACCCGTTCGGGTAGCCGTCGCCGTCCCAGCGCTCGTGATGCTCGCCGACGGCACGCGACCACTCGCCAAGCCATCCGGCAATCGGCGCGACCATTCGCTGCCCCTCGGCTGCGTGGCTCTTGAGAATCTCCCACTCGTCGGCGTCCGGTCGGCCCTCTTTGTTGATGATGGCCGATGGAACCATGATCTTGCCGACATCGTGGAGGAGCGCCGACCATCGAAGCTTGTTGGCGTCGTCATCGTCGAGCTTGAGCTCATCGATGATCATGTCGGTATAGGCCCGAACCCGCTCGCAGTGGCCGCGGGTGAGGCGGTCGTGACTGTTCAGCGCGGCCACCAGCTCGAGCATCTGCTGGCCGTAGGTGACCTCGTCGCTCTCGTGGAGGCCGAGCAGACGCATTTCTTCGATGCGACGTTCGAGTTGTTTGGTCGTGCCGGTTCGGAGCGCGGTGTTAAACCGGGAGGGTGCTTCGTCGGGGAAGACGAGATTCATTTTGAGCAGAGCAACGAGTGGGAGGCCCCGACGAGCGACCCGCTCGATGGCGAACATCACCGACGTGGCAACGACCAGTACGACAACCCACCACGCGACGATGTGCAGGCCGACCTCGCGAGGCGGGAAGTAGTGCGATGCGAGCCAGGTAACCAGGAACGACCCGGCAATGGGCAACAACAGGACGGTAAAGCGAATGGCGCGCGCGAGAGCAGGACGGCTGGTCCATCGGGACCCAGCTCTGGTGCTGTCATAATTCTGAGTTGGGCCATCGGATGCCACCTAGGAATAATCGGCATTCCAAAGAACGGCCTTGACCAGAGAAAATGGCCCCTGCCGGAGCATTTTGTGGCGCTGGGCCTACGCTCATGAGCATCGAACCCGGATCCAGCTCCCCCGAAACGGTCTCGTCCTCGGTCTTCGCTGACCGACACGGGTTCTTCCGCGCCGGCGAAGGCGCTGAGCGGTTCGACGTCACCGACTTTGTGATTGAATCTGGGCCCATTTGGGGCCCTTCTGAGGCGAATGAGGCGGCGAAAGACTTCTTCGCCCGGCTGGCTGGGGGTCGTGAGACCGTCGACCATGCCGATGCGTTTGACTTCGTGGTTGCCAACGAGCTTCTCCTGTTGCTCAGCGATGACGGACAGCGAGCGTTCGAACAGCACTACCGGCGCATGGAACCTGACACGATTCTTCGTTGGCAGGATCTGCTCGACGGCGGCCGGGCCAGTGATGCCTTTGGTCCGCTGTCGCTCCAGGAACGACTCGACGAGCAACAGTTCGCCGAGTCGCTCAAACAACAACGAAAGGGCCGAGCGCTGAGCGCCGGGCTCCTGGGTCTTCTGGTTCTGGGCTTGTTGGCCGGCGGGGTGGCACTCCTGCGTTCCAACGAACCCGCCACCGGCGGCGAGTCGTTCACCTTTGAAGACCCGACTGCAGCGAACAGCGGGGGAGCGGTGGGATCGTCGCGGCCCACCATCTCCGGCGCGGTTGTCGGCGCGATCGGCTTGCCGGTGGTTGTCGAGGCGGGCGACGCAGCAGTAGCCGAGCGAGTGGTGTCTGACCCAGATGACGCGCTGTTCGATGACGCCTTCGACGACCTCGCCTTTGTGCTCCTGGCCGAAAACGGCGAAGGTCGGGTTGCGGTGCTCGGGTCGCCCGGCTGGTTCGAGGGCCGATGCATCGTGGCGTCAGCGGTAGCCGCCAACCTGCGCCCACTTGCGACAACCCATATTGCGACCGCCGACGACGCCTGCGGATCCAACCCGGTTGGCGAGCAACTCGAGCCACGATGCATCGGCACCGATGTGTTGATGCTCCCGGTCGAGATCCCCGTAGGACCGGTGGTGCTCGATGAAGGCGGCGAAGCGACGGTCGACAGCGTGCGCGTGCGGGTTCTGGCTCCGGTCGATGGATACGACCAGGTCTCCTTGCGCGGTTCCATCGATCTTTCGGTGGAAGGCGCGGCGGTGATTCCCGCGTTCGGGTGGTCTTCGACCGACAGCGTCCAGCTCGAGGTGCCCGTTTCGCCCGACCGCACCCAGGAAACCACCTGCACCCTGCTGGGCGGTTAGCCTTAGCGCTATGTGCGGTCGGTTCGTTTCAGCGTCACCTCCCGACGAGTTGGCTCGCTACTTTGGC
>CAZGVQ010000402.1:0-4045 GCA_964529355.1 uncultured Acidimicrobiales bacterium | reverse complement strand
CTGCACAAAGTCGCGGGCGTAGGTGTAGGGCTGCTCGAGGAACGGCGTGTACGGCTTGATGACGTACTGCCACACCTGTTCGGGGTCGAGACCATGATCGGGCTGGAGGAACCCGGCGCTGACCATGTTGGCCACCAGTTCTTCGGGTTCTCGGCGAAGCAGGGGATCGGTGAGTGGGGTCAGCGATTCGAGCTCGCCGTCTTCCCAACGCTTCACCAGTCCGAAGTCGAGAAACGTCACCAGCGGCTCATCGGAATCCGCAGTTCCCGCGGTACCGAACAGATAGTTTCCGGGGTGGGGGTCGCCGTTGAACACGCCGTCGCGGTAGATCGAGCCCTGGATGAATCGAAACAACACTTCGGCTACGTACTGGCGCTGGGCCTCGTTGGAGGTCTTGAGGAAGTCATCCCAACCCATACCTTCGACCCACTCGGTGGTGAGAACCTTCCGGGTCGAGAACTCCTGGATCACGGCCGGGATTCGCACGAAGGGGTGACCCTGGTACCGTTCGGCGAAGGCAGCCTGGCAGGACGCTTCGTGCTCGTAGTCGAGCTCGTCGAGCATCCGGGCATACAACTCGCTGGTAAGCGTGTCGACATCCATCCCCTTGAGCGCGACGTTCGAGAACGCTTTGAACATCACCCGTACATTCACCAGGTCGCTTTCGAGAGCGGTGTCGATACCCGGGTACTGCACCTTCACCGCGACCTCGCGTCCGTCGCGAAGCGTTGCCTTGTGCACCTGGCCGATCGAAGCCGCGGCGATTGGCAGGTCGGTCCAGCTCAGGAAGACCTTCTCGGGCGGCGCACCGAGCTCGTCGGCAACCACCTGGGCAGCGAGACTCGGCGCCATTGGTGGGGCGTCGGCGCGAAGCGTGGCTAACGACTGTTGTGCCTCGGGTGGAAGACCGTCGAACAGAAACGACAGCATCTGCCCGGCCTTCATCATTGCGCCCTTCATGTTGCCGAGCTCTTTGGCCACATCTTCGGCCGAACGAATGAGGAACTCCTGATCGAGTTCGGCCCGGCGTGCTTCGTCCGAAGCTGCTCCCCGGAGCTTCATCGCTCCGTAGTGTCCGGCCCGTCGCGTGCTGAGACGCGCCACTCGGGCCGACCGGGCAAGCTTCTCCGCGGAGCCGTCGTTGAGAACCTGGCGAACCCCGAACGCGCCTCCCGCGAGGGCAGTGAGTTTGGCCAGCTTACGGAGCAGGGTGGGTACGCTTGCCACTACCGAAGAGGTAGGGCGACCTGGCCATCATCGTTGTGGCGAGCGAGCTCTTTGATGGCGCTGTCGGCTGCATCGAGATCGCCGTCGTCGATGTGTGAGAGCGCTGCGTCGACCAGGGCCAGCTCATGCTCGAGCCGATCGAGAAGGTCGCCGTGCCGGGCTGCGTCGAACGTGTCGACTGGCTGTTGGGTAAGCGGACTCGCCGGTTTCGGAGCGGAATCACCCGAGAATTCGACCGCCATCGGGTTCGGGGCGAACGAGCCAGAAGCTGGGGTGTTGGCCGCATCGGGAGTCTGGGTTGCGTCATCCATACCAGCTGATGACTCTAGCGCCACGACCGCTAATGTGCCCCCGTGGGCGTGCTTGCGATCGTGGTCGGTGCGCTGCTGGCCGGAACGGTCAAGTCCACAATGAGTCGGGCGAGATGCTCGTTCTCCTCCCAGATGATCTGATGCCCGGCGCCGGGCATACGGAGAAGTCGCGCCCCCGGGATTGCTTGGGCAAGGTCCTCGTTTTCGGTGAACGGGGTGAGAAGGTCTCGAGTACCGGCCACCACCAGGGTTGGTACCGCTATCTCTGCGAGCCCGTCCGTGATGTCGTAGTCGACCAGGGCACGGGTGGATTGCAACCGGACCTCCTCGGGACACCGGGCTACCGAAGCCAATGCTGACTCGAGCATGAACCGGCTGGGCGCATGGCCAAACACCGCGCTCGCTCCGAGAAGCGTTGCGTTGTTGACGTCGGCGATGTCCACCGGAATGTCGAGCGCTCCCAGTCGTAGTCCGGCCTGGTATCGGCGGTCGGACATGGTGGCCGTGGTGGCCACCAGAACGAGCGAACGAACTCGAGCTGCCGCAACATCGGGGTGATCGATCAGAAAGGTCATGGCAGCCATGCCGCCCATGGAATGGCCGACGAGAATGACGTTGGAAAGATCGAGGGTCTCGAATACGTGCGCCAGGTCGGCCCCCAGGCGGGGCACGCCGTAGCCGTCGTCGCCGACGGTGCTGTTGCCGTGACCGCGTTGATCGATGGCCATCACCTGAATGCCGGCCGACACCAGCCGATGAGCGATTGGGCCCCAGTCGTCGTGGCTGCTGGTAAGCCCGTGCACCAGAACGACCAGCGGTTCATCTTCGGCGGCAGCATCTGTGGCGTTCCCGGCCGCAGTACCAGCGGAAGTGGTGAGGGTGTTTATCGAGGCGCCATCGTCGGTCGTGACCGCTCGCACGATGCTGGTCGGGAACGATGGCACCTGGCCACCGAGCGGGTCAGGGTTGTTGTCGAATTGGCTCAGGCCCCGACGGGCCGTGAGAAGGGTTCCGACGGCCACGCCGACCGTGGCCGCGCCGCGAGCAAGCCAGCTCACAGATCTGGATGCCTCGGGGCGTGCATCTCGTCATCGTAGGTCGAATGACAGATGAAAGGTTCGGACCGCACGGGCGAAGATGTTGGGTTCGATGTCGGGCTCGGTTACCACCCGCAGGTTGGTGAGGCGCGACGTGAGCTCCTCGAAAAGCAGGCGAAGTTCGAGCCGGGCCAGGTTGGCGCCCAGACAGAAGTGGGTGCCGTGCCCGAAGGCGATATGGGGGTTGGGGTCACGGGTGACATCGAACTCGTCGGGCCGCTCGAAGACCCGGGGGTCGCGGTTGGCGGCCGGGTACACCAGCGCGATGCGGTCGCCTTTTGCGATGGCGGTGCCGGCGAGTTCGGTGTCGACCGACGCGACGCGGAACATGTTGTTCAGGGGCGTCACCCAACGGATCAGCTCTTCGACCGCTGGAGTGACCCGTGCCGGATCTTCGGCCAGAAACTCCCAGATATCGGGGTGGTCGGCCAGCTTGTGGAGTCCATGGGCGATTACGGTGCGCGTGGTTTCGGCGCCACCGGCAATCATCAAGCCGGTTTCCTGCACCATCGTATGGGGCTCCATGCCAGCGGCTAGCCAGTCGGAGAACAGATCATCGGCGGGTTCCGCGAACCGCTTCGGGAGCAGATCGGCCATGACCGTGGCCCACTCTTCGATGCTCGACATGAGGTCGTTGAGCACAACCTCATCCACGTAGCGACGGTCGATTCGCATCTGCCGTTCGCTCCAGCTCTTCACCTCGCGCCATGCGTCCTGTCCGAACCCGATGAGTTCGCCGGTGACGCGTCCGGGCAGTTGGGCGGCGAGCGCATCGATGACTTCGACACTTCCGTTCCGGGTGTTTTCGGCGACCGCTTCGTCGACCAGTTTCGACACCATCGATGTGTAGTGGTCGGCGTGTTGGCGGACCGCCCGAGGAGTGAAGCGCCGGTTCACCATACGCCGTTGCGCGAGATGCGTCGGGTCGTCGTGGCTGATCATCGTCTGCTCGTCGGTGGAGGCCTCGACCCGGTAGTGCGCCCGGCTGTTGAAGGTCTCCGGGTCGCGCTCGACCGCGAGGAGGTCCTCGTGTCGGGCGGCCAACAAAAACCCGCTCTTCTCGTCGCGCCATAACCCGGGGTAGGAGAGCAGCTCACGGTAGGAGTCCTGTGGGTCGCTCTGCCACCACGTTGGATCGAGGACGTCGGTTTCAGGCTGACTCATAGGGCTGCTCGCATGGGTGCGTTGATGGCTGTGCTGTTGATGACTGTTCTGGTGGCGCCGACGTTAACGTCGACTCGTGGATTTGTGGAAACGACCGGCTGGAAGGCTGGGGCTGATAACCGTGCTTGCGGCCGTCGGCTTCGTGGGGCTCACCGTCGTCGACGCGCGCAACGGCACACTCCGCGACGAGTTCGTTGGACAATCGGTGTTCCTGTTTCTTATACACATCTGACGCTGCCGATGACC
>CAZGVQ010000401.1:0-4050 GCA_964529355.1 uncultured Acidimicrobiales bacterium | reverse complement strand
ATCGTGAGGTTCGCGGTGCGGGCAAGGTCGAGCAGGGCGACCGCCGCTGGCCGCGACAGCTGGTTGCGACGGAAGTCGCGCACCCGTCTTTCGGGCAGCATCGCAAGGATCATTTCGAGTTGTCCGAGTCGGTCATCCTGGAGTGCGAGGAGACCAACGTCGTCCACGACCATCCGAATGCCGATCTGTCGAAGCGCTCGTAGGCCAGCCGGGTCGTTCTCGATCGCCGATGCACCGATGACGAGCTGAAGCATTGAGGCCGGGAGACCACGCTTGAGAAGCACCGCCTGAAGCCACTGCGGGAAACTTGGCTCGCTCAGCGTCGCAATGGTGGGGCGGAACAGCACCAGGAAGTTGTCCGGGAGCACGTGGTTGTAGGCAAAGGACTGCACGTGGGCAAGGGTCTCTCCGATGGCAGCCTGATCGAACGCCACGCCCTGAGGCGTCTCATCGATCATCGTGCGGAATTGGTCGGGTGCGAGCTCTCCGCCCGTGATGTTGACCCAGTGGGGTTGCGCTGAGGCGCCGACAACCCGACCGATTGCGGTCTGGAAGATCGGCTGGAAGCGGATGTCGAGGTGGCCGTCGCCGAGCACGTCGTTGACTTCATCCTGCGAAGACACCTTCGCCTGATCGCGCAGTCGGCGGTTACGCTCCTTGTCCTGATACATCGCGATGTCGACCTCGCGAAGCAGGAACTCAGAGTCGACGCCGTGTCCGATCTGGGCCGTACCGATGCTGAACAACAGCTTGTGGCGGCGACCGAGGATGGTGGCTTCGCGGCCCATGCTGGCCCGGAGACGAGCAACGACCTCGGCTACTTCGGCGGGGGTGACGTGGTGGAGCAGAACGAGGAACTCATCGCCGCCCATCCGGGCCACGACGTCGGAGCCCTTCACCGCGCTTCGGAGACGCTCGGTCACAACCTTGAGCGCCTCGTCACCGGCCTGGTGACCGTAGGTGTCGTTGAGTTCTTTGAACTTGTCGAGGTCGATACTTAGCAGCGCCGAGTGGTCGGCGGCGTCTTTGTCCTCGAGGGTCTTGTTGAGCGCGATCATCAAGGATGACCGGTTTGCGGCTCCGGTGAGTTCGTCGAACGCGGCCTGGCGGCGGAGTTCGTCTTCGCTCGTCTGGCGACTCTCGATGTCGATCGTGATGGCTCGGGCGAGATCATCGATGCTGTTGGCAACCTGCGCAACCTCGTCGTCCCCGGTGTCGCCAATGGGGGGCAACACCTGACCGTTGGCCAAAGCATCCGAGGCTCGCACGATTGCACCGAGGCGACCCGAAAGCGGGCGGATGAGAAAGGCCCACACAACGAGTGCGGTGACGGCAACGACACCCGAGACGGCAAGGAACGCGACCCGCAGGAAACCCAGACGGGAGGCGAGATCGTCGAGATCAGCAAAGCGCACAAGGCCGGGAAGTTGGGTACCGACGAGAACCGATCCGAGGGTGCCGAGCGCGACAAGTCCGACAATCGCCAGCGTAAGGCGATTGGCCAGGACTGGCCGTTGTTTCTTTGGCGTTACCTCACTCATCCAGTTTGTGATCGACACGAGAATGCCCTGCCCTAAGCAACTTTTCCGACATTGCCGGGTGCGTGAGTAGGGTCGGTTTCATGAACGATCACGACGATGACCCGGCCGTAGGCGCAATCCTCACCGATGGTCCACAAATCAGCGCCGAAAGTCTCACCGAAACACTGGGCTGGGAGCTCAAACCCGAGGGGCTCTGCCGCGGTGATGTCTGTGTGCCGGTCAGCGATCCGACGACCCTCGCCGGCGACCCGACGTCGGGCGATGTCGCGACCGTCGATGCCATGGCGGTAGCGACCGCGCTCGACCGGCCAGCCGCCCATGATCCCGTGTCGGATGTGGTTGCCGTCGGAGCACCCCGCGCCTCTCGTCGCCAGGCCATCAATGACCTGATCGCCCCGGAGTTCACACTCCCCGACCTCGATGGCTCGTTGGTATCGCTCAACGACTTTCGAGGAAAAAAGAAACTCCTCGTGGCCTTTTCGAGCTGGTGAGGATGCCTTTTTGACCTGCCCGGGTGGCAGGAACTTCACGCCGAACTCGCCGCCGACCACGACTTCACCGTCCTCGGTGTGGCAATCGACGAGAACGTCGAGGCGATCCGAGGCGCATCCGAGGGGGTGACCTACCCGATCCTGATGGACGCCGAACACCTCCTGACCGAGCTGTACGCGATCTCGAATGTTCCAACCGTGATCTGGATCGACGAGGACAATCGCATCGTGCAGCCCAACTGGTCGGCCTTTGGCACCGACACCTTTGTCGAGTTCACCGGCGTCGAATCGGGCCCGCAGAAGGATCTGATCCGCAAATGGGTCACCGATGGCGAGGCCATGATGACCCCGGCTGCGGCGGCCGAGGCCGTGCATGATCTGAGCCCCGATGAAGAACAGGCGAGACTCTTCTTCCGAATCGCCGCGCACCTTCGCAGGACTGGCGATGAATCGGGGGCCGAAAGAAACTTCGCCAAGGCCGTCGAGCTTGCCCCCTATGACTGGACCGTGCGCCGGGCCGCCATGCCGCTTCGGGGCGGCGACCCCTTCGGCGACGAGTTCTTCACGATGTACGGCGAATGGCAGGAGGCCGGCTCCCCCTACCACGGGGTGCCGTCGCGCTAGCTCGGCAACATTTGACGATCGCTACTTGCGGAAGTCGGCAAGCCGTTCGTCGGTGTCGTTGATGTCGTAGCTGTTCGCCGCTTCGTAGGCGAGTCCATCGGCCAAACCGGTCGACTCGGCCACGGCATACAGGTCCTTATAGGCGAGCAGCGATTCGACGCTGTTGCCCGCGATGCTGGCGGCGATTTCGGCGACGGCGGAGTCGAGTTCGCTGAGCGGAACCGATTTGGCGGCCATACCAATGGCCGCAGCTTCGATGCCTTTGAAATTTCGTGCTGTATAGGACAACTCGCGAGCCTTGGCCATGCCGACCAGAGCCGGGAGTCGCTGGCTCATCCCCCAGGTGGGACGCAGACCGAACTTGGCGTGGGTGTCGGCAAGGGTGGCTTCGTCGGCCACCACCATCAGGTCACACGCCAGGGCGAGCTCAAGTGCTCCGGTGAAGCAGAAGCCGTTGACCTTGGCAATGGTGACCAGTCGGGAGCCCGACAACAAGTCGGTAAGCCGTCGGGCAGGGAGGTCGAGAATGTCGCCCACACAGCCCCCGACCAGCTCGCGATCGCCCAGCGCCTTCAGGTCGACCCCTGCGCTGAAGGCCCGCCCCTCGCCGGTAAGGATGGCCACCGAAACCGATGCATCCTCGACCAGGCCGGAGAACGCATTGTTGAGCTCTTCGAGCATGAGCGGGGTGATGGCGTTGAGCGCATCGGGTCGCGCAAAGGTGACGGTACCGACCGGACCGGTGATATCGACGGCGATTTCTTGATAGGACGTGGTTGTCATGCAACGGACGTTACCGCTTGACAGCTTTTTGGCGTCGATTACGATAACTAGAACACGTTTCAGAATTCTCACTTACCTCTCACTCTTGAGAAAGCACAGGACCGATCGATATGGAATTTGGCGTATTCAGCAACGGCTACACCCCGGGCCCTGCCGCCCACGACACCGAGTCCGAGCACACCGAGCTCATGCGTGAGGCCGGGTATGCGGTTCTCGCCGACAAGCACAACTGGAAGTACGCCTGGTTCGGCGAACATCACGGGTTGGTCGAATACAGCCATATGGCAGCGCCGGCGCCCGTCATGGGGTGGGTTGCTGCACAGACCGACCAGATCCACGTCGGTTCAGCAATCACGAGTTTCCCGGTCACCAAGGAGCACCCGGTTCGCATCGCCGAGCGGGCCGCAATGCTCGACCACATGACCAATCAACGATTCGAGTTCGGCACCGGTCGCGGCGCCGGAAGCCACGAGTTGGCAACCTTCAGCGGAACCGAGCTGAGCCAGACCAAGGCGATGTGGAACGAGGTCATCCGCGAGATTCCCCGCATGTGGGAGGTCAAGGATTACCAGTTCGAAGGCGACGGCTGGTCGGTGCCGACCCCCCACAAC
>CAZGVQ010000400.1:0-4069 GCA_964529355.1 uncultured Acidimicrobiales bacterium | reverse complement strand
CAGATGAACCAGTTCGACCGATACACCGCCCATGATCACGTCGGTGGCAACCGACTCGGGCTCGGGGCCACCCATCGCAGCAGTCGCGGCCGCAATGGTGAATCCCGGACGGATGCGCTTTCCGCCCGCGACGATGAGGTGACTGGCGACCTCGGTGAGGAATTCGTTGGGCGACTGCACCGACTCGAGTAGTTCCAACTCGGTACGTTCGAGGTCTCCCACCATCGACGGAAACGCAAGGAGCGGGTTTGAGCTCACATTTCCAAGGTAGGGGAGAGGGCGACCCAAGGCGCAACCGAGTGGGCAACGGCCCACGGCGTGACCAATGACCCATTTGGCCCAATTCCGGGCAAATAGGCCCGAATTTGACTGCTGCCGCCTGCGATCATGCCGATGGAGCCTCATGTGTGACCGAATTGAGCCGGTGCCATAGGGTGCCTGTGAATTCTCGGTTTCCGAGATTTGCCAAGATTATGAATTCCGAAGGAACACAGCCGGTCGATCTGTGGTTGTCACTAGCCACCGATACACTCGGTTCACTATTTCGCTTCTAGCGGGAGGATTTTCCGTTGTTTGAAAGGTTTACGGATAGGGCCCGGCGCGTTGTTGTCCTCGCGCAGGAAGAGGCTCGACTCCTCAACCACAACTACATCGGCACCGAGCACATCCTGCTCGGGCTGATTCACGAGGGCGAAGGCGTTGCCGCCAAAGCTCTCGAATCGCTCGGCATCTCACTCGAGGCCGTACGCAGTCAGGTTGAAGAGATCATCGGCCAGGGTGGCTCGTCGCCGTCCGGTCATATCCCCTTTACGCCCCGGGCCAAGAAGGTCCTCGAGCTGTCGCTTCGCGAAGCGCTTCAGCTCGGTCACAACTACATCGGCACCGAGCACATCCTGCTCGGTCTCATCCGCGAGGGCGAAGGCGTTGCCGCCCAGGTCCTCGTGAAGCTGGGCGCCGACCTGTCACGGGTCCGCCAGCAGGTCATCCAGTTGCTCTCCGGGTACTCCGGTCCCGGCGGCTCCTCTGGTGGAGCCGGCGGCGAGAAGGCCGGCGCGACTTCCGGTGGCTCCGGTGGCGAGACCGGTTCCGGTTCGCTCGTGCTCGACCAGTTCGGTCGCAACCTCACCCAGGTCGCCCGCGACAAGCAGCTCGACCCGGTCATCGGTCGAAGCCGCGAAACCGAACGCGTCATGCAGGTGCTGTCGCGTCGTACCAAGAACAACCCGGTGCTCATCGGTGAGCCCGGCGTCGGTAAAACCGCAATCGTTGAAGGTCTGGCCCAGGCCATCGCCGCCAACGAGGTGCCCGACACCATCCGCGACAAGCAGCTCTACACCCTCGACCTGGGTGCGCTCGTCGCCGGTAGCCGTTACCGCGGTGATTTCGAGGAACGCCTCAAAAAGGTGCTCAAGGAAATCAAGACCCGTGGCGACATCATCCTCTTCATCGACGAGATCCACACCCTCGTCGGTGCAGGTGCCGCCGAAGGTGCCATCGATGCTGCCTCGATCCTCAAGCCCATGCTGGCTCGGGGCGAGCTCCAGACCATTGGTGCAACCACGCTCGACGAGTACCGCAAGCACCTCGAGAAGGATGCGGCGCTCGAGCGTCGTTTCCAGCCCATCAAGGTTGAAGAGCCTTCGGTTGCGCACACCATCGAGATCCTCAAGGGTCTGCGCGAGCGCTACGAAGAGTTCCACCGGGTCACCATCACCGACCAGGCGCTGGTAGCCGCGGCCAACCTTGCCGATCGCTACATCGCCGACCGTCACCTTCCTGACAAGGCCATCGACCTCATCGATGAAGCCGGCTCGCGTCTGTGCATCAAGCGCATGGAAACGCCGCCCGACTTCAAGGAGCTCGAGAACGAGCTGTCCGAAGTCGTGCGCAACAAGAAGGAAGCTGTCGAAGAGCAGCGCTTCGAAGAAGCCGGTTCATTGCGCGACCGTGAGAAGGAACTTCTCGCCGAGAAGGAGACCATGGAGGCCGAAATCAAGGCATCCGGTGTCGACCTTTTCGACGAGGTCGACGAAGAGTCGATCGCCGAGGTTCTCTCGCTCTGGACGGGTATCCCGGTCTACAAGCTCACCGAAGAAGAGACCGCCAAGCTCCTCCGCATGGAAGAAGAGCTGCACAAGCGGGTCATTGGCCAGGAAGACGCCATCAAGGCGGTCAGCCAGGCCATCCGCCGTACCCGTGCCGGCCTCAAGGATCCCAAGCGTCCCTCGGGTTCGTTCATCTTCCTCGGCCCATCGGGCGTCGGAAAGACCGAGCTCGCCAAGACCTTGGCCGAGTTCCTGTTCGGCGACGAGCAGTCACTGATCAGCCTCGACATGTCCGAGTACATGGAGAAGCACACGGTCAGCCGTCTGGTCGGTTCGCCTCCGGGCTACGTCGGCTACGAAGAGGGTGGCCAGCTCACCGAAGCGGTGCGCCGCAAGCCTTTCTCGGTAGTGCTGTTCGACGAGGTCGAAAAAGCCCACCCCGACGTGTTCAACACGCTGCTCCAGATTCTTGAAGAAGGTCGTCTCACCGACAGCCAGGGTCGCTCTGTCGACTTCCGCAACACGGTGCTGATCATGACCTCAAACCTCGGTACTCGCGATCTTCGCAAGTCCAACCTTGGTTTCTCCAAGAACGACGAGGCCATCAACTACACGAAGATGAAGGAAAAGGTCAACGACGCGCTGAAGGAGCACTTCCGTCCGGAGTTCCTCAACCGCATCGACGACACCATCGTCTTCCACGAGCTCAGCCAGCCTGAGGTTCGCCAGATCGTCGATCTCATGGTCGCTCGGGTTGCCGTGCAAATGGCTTCGCAGGGCATGGGCTTCGAACTGACCGACGAGGCCAAGGATCACCTGGCCATCAAGGGCTACGACCCAACCCTGGGTGCTCGACCACTGCGTCGTGCGCTTCAGCGCCTAGTCGAAGATCCGCTCTCCGAGCGCCTGCTCTACAAAGAGTTCCGCGCCGGTCAGATCGTGGTCGTCGGCATCGAACCCGATCCGGACCTCGAAGGCGAGAACCGAATCTGTTTCCACGGCAAAGAGGGCTTCGTGCCTCCGGTCGTCGAGGAAGAAGACCTCGGAATCATCGGCATGTCCTCATCGTCTGAGGACACGGCCAGCAGCGACGACGGCGACGAAGGCGGAGAACTCGCCGAGGTCGGCGACGGAGCTGCTGACCTCTAGACGTTTACCGAAACGAGTACTGCTGACGCCGGGCCTTCGGGTCCGGCGTCAGCCGTTTTGGGGGGCGAGCGTCGGCTCGTCGGGTCGGAGCCGGTTGATGATCGTCGAGAACAGCACAATCGTTCCGTAGATCACCAGCCACGTCAGCGGGTTTCTGGCCCATCGCACCACAAAGTCCGCTGCATCTTCGGTGGCGGGCACTCGGGCGCCGACGGCGATGCCCGTCGTGACTACAAGAACCACCAGTCCGACCCCGGCTGCCGCAAGTCCCACAGCCTCGGCGAGCATGAGGCGCCTTGAACGCAAGCCTCGTTGCCCGGTGGCGAACACATCGACAAGGCACAGCACAGACGCACCGGATACGTAGGCGATAAGAAACTTTGTGCCGAGCGACAGCTCGCTGAAGGGTTTCACCCAGCCTTTGCGGCGAAGGAATCGGGAGATTCGGTCGGTGATTCCGGGCACCAGGCTGAGGCCACCGACCACGATGATGCCGTCGATCAGTTGAGTGATACCCCAGAAGAGGGTTCCCGCGCCGGTGCCCGCGAGCACGGCGGCGATCCCCGAGGGCCATGTTTCGCCATCGTCTACCGCCTCGAACGCTCGGGCGATGATCGTTGGAAGCAGGATGTCGTTTCCCCAACCCCACTGGAATGCCATCCACGTGAGCATGAGGATGACGCCGAGCAGGCGGAGCCCCGTGGCTTGAGAGAAGTCTCCCTTTATCGTTTGCCAGAGCGATTCTTCTCTGGTCGCTCGCTCGCGAGCTCGCTCACTCTGCGCTTCGCTATGTTCCTCGGCGTTCATGTCGCCCTCCGCCAGCTCCGGGCCGACCTTGGTCTCTCGGTCAGAATCTTTCCCGTCCCTCATGGTTG
>CAZGVQ010000399.1:0-4073 GCA_964529355.1 uncultured Acidimicrobiales bacterium | reverse complement strand
CAGCCCGGCTGCATCGCCGATGGCGACCCATCCGGCGCCATGTCGCTTTTGTGAGCTCATGGGCAGACGCCATGCCCGTGGGCGTTCGAGGTTGGGGCCGAGCTCCCACGAGTCCTGCACGAGGTCGCGGTATGACTCGAGCAGCTTGTTGAGGTTGAGTTTCTTGAAGCCCTTCATGGTGGACAGGGCTCCGACGCCGATGTTGACCGTGCCGTCGCCCGCCGGGAACATCCATCCGTAGCCGGGGACAGGGGTGCCGTCCTCGTCGGTGAGGGTGAGGCAGGCTTCGAGGTGCTTGTCGGCGTGTCGGGGCGATTCGGCGTAGGTGCGGATGGCGAGTCCGAACGGTTCGTCCTCGACCCGTTCGGCGCCGAGCATTCGCGCCACCGCTCCGGGCGCGCCGCAGGCCGCAATGGTCAGGTCGGCCCGAAAGCGTCGCCCCGCTGCCTCAACGCCGCTGACGCGGTGACCGTCGATGGTGGGGAGCGCTTCGGTTTCCCAGATCACTTCGGCGCCGGCCTCGGTGGCGGCGTCGATGAGATGGGCATCGAGCTTGCGGCGCGGCCAGACGGCGCCATGGGCCGGGAATCGAGATGTGCCGGGCCAGAGCAGTTCGCGCTCGGTCTGGTTGGCGATCATGCGAAGGCCATCGATGTGGTGGGCGCCCTCGAGTTCGATGCCGAGGTCGTTGAGCGCGCCGACCGCCCGGGGTGTCAGTCCGTCGCCGCACACCTTGTCGCGGCCGTAAGGCGCCTTGTCGAACACGACGACCTTTGCGCCACCACGCGCCGCCTGGATTGCCGCGGCGGCGCCGGCAGGCCCTGCACCGATGATCGCAATGTCGTAGTGGGAGTCGTAGTGGGAGTCGTAGTGGTCGTCCACAACTCCATGTTGCCGTGACCAGCGCACAAACCCGGTGTCGAACGGCGCGTCAGCCCGTGTCTTTTGGCGCCGCGGTCAGGGGAGTTCTGAGCGATGACTTCATCGTGAGCCTTAGAACGCAACATGGCCCGCCCCTCTCGTCAGCGTGGGGCTGACGAAAGAGACGGGCCGCTTGGGCTCCCCGGTGGGAGATTCATGTTGCCTCGGCGTCTACACGGTGACGTCGGTTTCTTCGGTCACCGGTGACTGCTGAGGCGTCTGCGGGTGTTGCACTTCATCGTTGCGGTTCCGGCTGCGCAGCACACGGAGTACCAGCCAGAGCACGATGGGAATCCAGATGAAGGGAAGGAACAACCCGACGAGGATCACGACCACGCCTATCAGGCCAGCGAGAATGTCGAGGCCCCGGTCGAGGGAGTCGCCGAATCCAGGAAGAGCATCGGACTCACGAATCTCGATGAAGCTGTTGCCCCGGTCGCCGACCCGGGCCACGCCCAGGTCTTCGCCTGCCTCGTTGATGACCGTGGCCGAGACACGAAGCGCCACCGTGGAGCTGGCGGTTGCTGCAGGCACCTCGTAGTAGCCGACGATCCGTTCGCCAGGGGCCAACTGGCCGCTGAGGCTGCCTTCGGTGACCACGACGTCGACACCGGTGATATCGAGGTTCTCCTCGAGCACGGTGAAGTCGGTGAGGTGGGTGTCGCCACCGTTGTCGATACGGAAGCAGGTGGTGAAGACCTCGTCAGCGTCGAGGATGAGGCCCTCTTCGCCCTGGCAGCTGATGCCCTGGTCGTGTCCGCTGTACACGGTTTGGGTCAGGACCAGATCCGGTCCGGGTACCCGCTGTGTGAGCACCACGGTGATGGTGGCGAGGTCGACCCGCTCCTGCACTACACGAAGTGAACCACGAAGGCGTTCGAGGGTGGTTTCGCGTTCGAGTAGCTGCGCTTCGAGGCGAGCGACTTCTTCGAGGCCGACCGCACCGGTCAGAAATTCACGCAGACGTTCGACACTGGCCTCGGCGGTGATGATCTGGCTTCGAAGGTCGGTGACCCGAGCGGTTACATCTTCCGAGGAGATCGACTGGTCACGCAGCTCCCCGATACCACCAAGGCGCGAGACCGCTTCCTGGAAGTCGGCGGGTCGGACCCGGAAGGTGAGCACGGTTCGGTTCACACCGTCGGTGGAGGTCTCCTGGGCAAACAGGAGCCCGCCGAGTGCGGCGATCTCGCTTAATGCCTCGTCGGCTGCGTCACCAACGCTGTCCACCTGCACCGCGATGCGGGCGGTGAAGATGATGTCGCGGCCGATGTCGACCGGCTGCAGTGCACCCGGTGCCGAGCCGTTGCCCGATCCGCCGGCGCCCAGCGTCGTTTCCGGGGCGTCGGTAACGGCTTCCTCTCGACTGAAGGCGGCGTCGTCGCCAGCGACTTCATCTTCCATGGCCTCTTCATCGTCTTCCATGGCCTCTTCTTCAGGCTCATCGAAGGCGCCGCCGTCATCTCCAGCGGTTACCGAGTCGCCAGCACCTGCGTCGCTGACCAGGTCCGCGGCATCGTCGTCCGAGCCGAAGCCGCAAGCGGCAAACAACAGTGCGCTGGCCAGCAGAACCGCCAGGAGTTTCAAGAACTTCTTTGTGTGTCTCATCATCATTTCCCCACGTTGGATGGTTGGTTGTGAGGATGAGACGAGCCGGCAGCGGGTTCCGGTTCCCGAGGTTCTGAGATTTCTTTGTTTCGATTGCGTGTCACACCCCCTCTGCAGGATGGAGGTATGAGAACCGAACTGCTTTCACCCCACCCCCGAGCCATCCGAGCCCGTTCTGGCGATATCCGCCTCGACCTGCCCGACAACGTGGTCGACCGCCTGGTCGAACGCGCGAACGCGGCCGGTCAATCGCTTGAGTGGTACGTGAACACCGAACTCACCAAGCTGGCCGCCCGCCCCAACGCCGACGAACTCCTCGAACGAATCCGCAGTTCTGCTGCGCTAGTCGCTGACGTAAGGAAAGAAGGCCGCGAACAATTGGTCGCGTAGCGCTGGGCTAGCCAGGGCTTCCCGCCCGAGCACCGGGTCGGCGGCCAGTGGTTGGTCCATGTCGGCCTCGAATCGGCGGAGTACCTGCTCTATACCGACGCCGCTCCCGTCGGTCATCGCCGACTCGGCTCGCTGGCGTTCGTCGGCTGAGCTGTAGACCCGGGCCTTCCACGACAGTGAGAGCCGCACTTCGGGCTCGGTGTAGCGGGCAAGTTCGGTGTCGCCGTCAGTAATGATCCAGGCATCGTCGGCAAAGTCCAACGTGGAGTCGATCGTCATACCTTCGGGGGCCTGGGACCCCGAAGGTCCCGTGCGCTCAACCTTGTGGTGCATGAAATCGTTGTCGCCCACCACCGCGGTGTTGAACATCGCTTCGTGCCTGACGCTCTCTGCGTCGCGTCCATCGGGCCAGTAGCGGAAGAATCCACGCTCGCCCTCGTAGAACCACGACACCGCAGTGATGGTGGTGATGCGCTCGGCTTCGAACAATCGAGAGGCGCCCATGGCGATAAGCAACCATCCCGGTGCGTTTGATCGGTCGATACCGGTGAACACCGGAATATCGGTGTGGGAGAACGGCGCCCCGCCCGACGGCGCGGTGAGGTTTACAAACACCTGCTCGGGCACGACTTCATCAGTGCGGCAGATCGTTTTCGCATTTTCAACGAATCCCGGAAGCCACAGCAGATCCTCGGTGCCCGGAAGATGGGTGATGCCATCGGTCGACCAGTTGCCACGAAAGACCGGCCCCACGATTCCTTTGGGGATGTCCACCTTGGCTTTGGTCTTGCCCGCGTCGGCATCGTCGGCCGCTGCGCCGTCGATCAGGTAGCGACCGGGCTGATAGTACGGGCCATTGCTTCGAGCCAGGGCACGAATTCGGTGAGGGTCGTCGAGTAACGGGTCGACGAGTATCGGTGTCAGACAACCGGTTTCGGGACGAAGTTGTGAAATCGACATGGAGCTCCTCCTCCTACTGGTTATTGGTGGGCGGCCTGCGCAGCGACAACCGCCGCTCGGGTGGCTGCGATCTCGTCGGGGTCGGCGCCCATAAGCACCGCCGTGAAGTCGGTGGCACCCGACTCGGCCACCGCAGCGATTCCTTCGGCCACCTCTGCTTCGCTACCCACGATCGACAGTTCGCCGAGACCATG
>CAZGVQ010000398.1:0-4082 GCA_964529355.1 uncultured Acidimicrobiales bacterium | reverse complement strand
ATCGAATGGACGACGTCGGCCGTGGTTTCGTCTCGGGCCACCACCATTCTCAAGTCGATCTGGCGAAACGCTCGACCGAAGAGATACCGGGCGGATCTCGAGGGGTTCGCATCAGCACCGACACCCAGAGCGACAGCCGCCCGGCCGGCGGCGTGTTGGCCGAGCAGCGCGATCTTGGCAGGGAAGTTCAGGAACTCGTCGGACAGGAGGTGACCGCCACCGATGATGAGCGGCCGGTCGACGGCAAGCGCCGCTGCGTTTTCTCCCGACCGAAACTTGCGCGCGGTCGACATATACGCGCCGGTGCCTCCGATGGCGTCCCCAACCGGGCGGGGCAGACTTGCCAGCGTGGTCAACAGACGGCCGCGCCCGGCATTCGTGGTGGTCGTGGGGGCGAAGTCGGTGCGACCGGCAAGATCGACAAAGGTGGTCGCGACAGCCTCCCCCAGTTGGGCTACCGCTTCGTCGACGCAGCGGGCGAGGAGCCCGTCACCGAGGTTCGGGCTGAACGGCACGCCTGCGACCAACAGCGACTCCGGTCTCATGACCGAGCCTCGGTCTCGGCAACCCACTCGCGAATCTCGCGACGGAACCGATGGGCGCCGAAGTCCGCTGCATTGCGCTGGCAGGCCCACGGATCAGGACTTGCGTCGAGAAGCCGCACTGCGCCGTCGGCAAAACTTTCGATGGTTTGTTCTTCCACGAGGTAGCCCGAGACCTTGTGCGCAACCGTGTCGAGCGACCCGCCTTTGTTGAGTGCCAGTACCGGGCATCCGGCAGCCTGCGCCTCGACGGGGATGATGCCGAAGTCCTCATGGGCCGGAAACACAAGCGCCAGCGAGCGAGCGTACAACTCGCGTAGCTCCGCCTGGCTCGGGCTGATCGAGAACGTGACCTGACCGGGTGCGAGGCGATCCGCCTCTGCTCGCAAGTTGGCTTCTTCGGGCCCGGAGCCAGCGATAACCAACGGTATGCCCAGCCGTTCGCTTACCCCGATCGCAATGTCGAGGCGCTTGTAGGTGACGAATCGTGAGAATGCGAGCAGGTGGGTTCGCGGCAATCGCGGGGCATCGGAAAAGTACGTGACATCGACCGGTGGCGCGATGACTCGTGCTTCTCGGTCGTAGTAGTCGTTGATTCGTTGCGCGACGGCTGATGAGTTCGCGGCGAACGAATCCACCCAGTCGGCCGATCGGCGATCCCAACGTCGCATCACCGCGCGCGCCGGAGCCAGGAGGTCGACCGGTCCGCCCGCGCGGCCGTCGATCGCGGCATTCCAGGCGTACCGCATCGGGGCGTGCATGTAGGAAAGGTGCAAGGCATCGCGGCCGGGTCCGAATCCCTTTGCGCAGGCGTGACTCGACGAGATGACCGTGTCATAGGTTTCGCTGCTCACCGTTCGCCACGCCATAGGCATAAGTGGAAGCGAGAGAGCGCGACGTGTCCGAAGCACCGGTGCCCGGTCGATCCAGGTGGTGTTGATCTGGCGTCCGCCCGTCGAGACCTCGACACCAGCGGTGTGGGTCAGGGCAAAGAGGTCGGCTTCGGGAAACACCACCGATATCTGTTCGAAGGTCTTCTCGGACCCTGCTCGCTGAGTTATCCACTCGTGCGCAATCGCTCGCCGCGCCGACGGCCTGATCTCAAGGTCGGGCGGGATGTGCGCCGCCTGACCAGGTGATTCACCGATGCTCGGGTTGACATGGATTCGATCCTCGGTGTTGCCATGAAGGCCAACACCTCCTGATGGTTGACTTCTACGTCCCGCCGGTTGCTTCACTGTCTTGTCCCCTGGTGATCGCTGGCCTCTCGGCCAAATCGATCCTGTTACCGTGCAGCCCGGCTCGTTCCAGGGCTGACGACTCCGAGTTGTCGGAGATGTTGATGCGGTGATCGGCTACTCGCCCCGAACGGGTGTAGTAGCCACGGTGATAACCGCGTTCGCTGTCCACCCCGTTGAGCACAACTCCGATAGTCGGCGCATCGAGGCGAGTGAGTGAATCGAGCGTCTGTGCGAGCTCGGTTCGGTTGGTCCGGTTGTGTCGGGTGACGACGACCAGGCCATCGACCAGTGTCGAAATCGTGAGCGGATCGCTCACCATGGACACCGGTGGAGTATCGACCAGCACGTAGTCGAAGTGTGTGGACAACCGTTGGAGCGCCACGCCGAGGAGCGGCGACTCAAGAAAGGCAGCCGGATCCGCGGGCATCGGTCCGGACGGCATGATGGAAAGCTCGGGAAGACCCGGACAGGCAAAGAACGCATCGCGTAGACGAACGTCCCGGGCGACCGCCGACGAAAGGCCAGGCAGTTCAGAGTCGAGCTGGAAGCGGCTGGCCAATGTTGGTCGGCGCAGATCGGCATCGACCGCCAGCACCCGCTTGCCTCCTCGAGCAAGCGCCACAGCCAGGTTGGCCACCACCTCGCTCTTGCCCTCGCTCATCGTCGAACTCGTGACCTGAACAATTCGTCGGTCGTGGTTCAACAGCGCGAAGGCCAGAGAGGTACGCAGTGTTCGATACGACTCCGCTTCCACGCTGTCGGGGCCGCTGTCGACCACCGACTTTCGACCACCGGTCCGGTACCGGGGAATCTCGGCCAGAATCGGAAGCGTGCCGATGATTTTCTGCGCGCCGTCGCGGCCCGCCACCAGGTCGGCGAGGTTGTCACGAACCAGCGCGACCACCAACGCGGCGAGCAAACCGACGATTCCTGCCAGACCCAAACTGAGGAGCGGCCGCGGGCTACTCGGTTGGATGGGGAGTTCCGCTGGGCTCACGATGCGGCCCACCGCCCCCGATGTCAGGTCAGCGTTGAGTTGGATGTTCGCCAAGCCCTGGGCATACACGGCGCGTTGGGCGACGATCGGAAGGCGCCGCTCGTTTCGTTCGTCGGCGCTTGCATCCGACGAATCGATCTCGATGAGAAGCTGATCGAGTTCGGCGATCTGTTGCTGTACAACGCCCGCGGTCGTCGCGAACTCAGAGATGGCGAGTTCGCGGCGGACGCTGAGGTAGGTGTCGGCGTATACCGTCGCGGCTTGATGCGCCGCTTCGGGGGTGATTTCGGTAGCCCGAATCGTGATGAAGTCACGACTCGGCGACGAACTGATCGAGATCGTCGGTTCGAACCCCAGCTGTTCATGGACAACATCGACCACGATTCGACTCTCGAGAAAACCAACCTCGTTTTCGAGGGCGCGATCGCTATCGGCCCGAGCTGATGACTGTGAGGCGATCAGCTCGGTGGTTGGTTCAAGCTCAACCAGGATGTCGGTCGTTGCGCTGTAGCGGCGGGTCTGGAACGTGGTGAGAACACCAACGGCGAGCAGAACCAACGCCGGCACAACAAACAACACAACTTTCTGTCGCTTGACCACTCCGAGGTAGTCAGCAAGATTCATCTCAACATTGGGCTGCCGCACTAGTACCCATCGGCCTAGGCGGGGGAGTCATTAGGCCTAGAAGGCCTCGAATCCCAGCCCTCTGTTTCGTTTAGCTGTCGGTGGTCTCGCGCTTGGTCGAAAGAACCAGGCCACCGCCGAGAACGATCAGCATCGAAGCGCTCACAGCCAAGGCCAACGATGACGCTCCGGTGAATGCCAGATCGGGTCCGTTAGCTGCATCGTCGGAGCCGTCGACAGGATCCGCCTCGGGTTGCGCCTCGGAGGAAACCGAGAATGCGAACTCTGCGTGGAACGCCGAACCGTCGAGCTTCTCGCTGTCGGCCAGGATCGTGTAATTGCCGGGTGCCAGATCGTCGGGGATCGGAACTGCCGCTTCGACGGTTCCGCCGGGGCCAGCACTGACCGTGGCTGTCAGGTCGTTGCTGGTGTCGACGACAGGATTGCCAAGCTCATCGACAAGCTCGAGAAAGACAATGGCATTCGGCGCAAGACCGGTTGCGGTGAAGCTGACGGAATCGCCCGGCACGGTAACGCCTCCGGGCGCGCTGAAGATGCCGCTCTCGGAGTCGGACCCTTCGTAGCCTTGTGCCGTGGCAGGTAGGGCACCTGCCAGCATCATGGCCGCGACCAACAGGAGCGCACCACCAATCCGAGAGAGTCGGGAACGCAGTGAAG
>CAZGVQ010000397.1:0-4089 GCA_964529355.1 uncultured Acidimicrobiales bacterium | reverse complement strand
CGCTGTATCAACCGACTCGAGCGTCACGACCGCGGGAGCATCATCGTCGATGATGTCGAGCTCAGCGACGACATCAAGGCCATTCAGAACATCCGGCGCGAGACCGGCATGGTGTTCCAGAGCTTTAACCTCTTCCCGCATCTTTCGGTGCTCGACAACATCACGCTGTCGCCCCGCAACGTGCGAAACATTCCCAAGGCCGAGGCCGAGGCAACGGCCATGGAATTGCTCGAACGGGTGAAGATTCCCGATCAGGCACGCAAGTTCCCCGGCCAGATGTCGGGTGGTCAGCAGCAGCGGGTGGCCATTGCCCGGTCGCTCGCCATGAAGCCCAAGGTCATGCTCTTCGACGAGCCCACCTCGGCGCTCGACCCCGAGATGATCAAGGAGGTCCTCGACACGATGAAGGATCTCGCCATGGACGGCATGACGATGATCGTCGTCACCCACGAAATGGGCTTCGCCCGCGAGGTCGCCGACCGGGTGGTCTTCATGGCCGACGGCGAGATCGTCGAAGTCGGAACCCCCGAGCACTTCTTCACCAACCCTGAAGAAGACCGCACCAAGCTCTTCCTCAGCCAGATCCTGTAGGTCGCGCCTACACCGAGCGGAGGTTGGATCATGTCGTTCGATATTGGCTCCGAGGATCTCGTCGGTTCGGTCGATTACGCGCTCAGCACCACCCGGGCGGTCCGGCTTCGCCTCGACCTCGAACGCCCGGTCGATGATCAGATCATCTATGACTGCATCGATGTCGCCGAGCAGGCGCCGTCGGGTGGCAATCAAGGCAGCCGGCGATGGATCATCGTGCGCGACCAGGCCTTCAAGGACCGCCTGGCCGAGCTGTACTACGAGACGATCGGCGAGTTCATGATTACGGCCCGCGACAACACTGCGGGCACCGGTCATCCGAACGAGAAGGTCATGAAGTCAGCGGCGTACCTGGCGGAGAACTACGCCAAGGTTCCCGCCATCGTCATCCCCACCATCATCGGGGTGCACGACGACTCGGGTCAGCCCGGCCTCTTCGATTCGGTCATTCAGTCGGTCTGGAGCTTCGCGGTGGCCCTTCGAGCCCGGGGGCTCGGCACTTCGTGGACCACCGCCGGGTTGTCGCGTCATGAGGACATCGCCGAACTGCTCGGCATCCCCGAAGGCATGACCCAGATCGCCATGGTCCCGGTGGCGTGGACCATCGGTACCGAATTTCGCAAGGCACCCCGATACCCGGCGCGCGAAATCGCGTTCATCGATACCTACTCCCGAACGTGGGAGCGGGGCCCGAGCAACCCACACACCCTGGCCGACGGGCCGGGCACCGTCGTCGAAGTCGATATCAAGGCACCGCCAGCCGAGGTGTGGCCTTTCGTGTCCGACATCTCCTTCGGCAGCGCGTTTAGCGACGAGTTCGTGGGCGCACGATGGGACAACACCGACGCCGAGCCTCAGGTCGGGTCGAAGTTCATCGGCTCAAACACGCACCCTGCAATCGGCGAGTGGGATGTGGAGTGTTTCGTCACCCACTACAAGCCGCGACACGAGTTCGGCTGGTCCACCAGCGACCCGGAGAACCCGGGCGCCCGGTGGCGGTTCGAGCTCGCGAACATCGCCGGCGCAACCCGATTGCGCTACTCGGTGAGCCTCGGACCCGGCCCCTCGGGAATCTCCGCAGCAATCGAAGCGATGCCCGAAAAAGAACCAAAGATCCTCGCCAACCGCATGAAGGAACACCGAGCCAACATGCAAAAAGTAATCGACGCCATCAAAGAACGCGCCGAGTCCCCCAAAACTGCATAACGAGCCAGGCTCGTTATGCAGTTTTGTTAGTCGACGTCGAGGTTGGTGAGTAGCAGGGTGGTTAAGGCCAGGCCCGCTAGAGCTACCAGTACGGTGACGATAATGACCACCGCCATCGATTCGGGGCTGTCGATGACCGAGGGGGCGTCGGCGATGTTGCTGAGAGCTGAGCGGGTGTAGCTGCGGATCGATACCCGGCTGGCGGCCCGTGACAGTCCGCCGATGAAGCCTTCCCACAGGATGATGTAGATGAGTCCCCATACCAGGGCTCGCTGGGTGAGAAGGCCGAGGAAGGTGAACAGCGCTCCGTAGGCGACGATTCCGATGAGTCCGGCAATCAGGACGCCGGCGATATCGGCGCCGTCGCCGATGATGGCCGCCAGAAGCAGTGTGGGCAATGTGATGACGGGGATGAGTACGGCGAGGCCCGAGACAAAGGACGCAAGCGCGATCTGCCACCGGCCGATGGGTCGGAGCCAGAAGTAGACCAGCGTGCGCTCTTCACGAAGGGTTCCGAGCGTGGCCGATGCGAAGATCAACACCACCAGCGGAATGAAGATCAGCAGGCTGAACTGCGACAGGAATTCGGCTGGTTCGAAATCTCCGTCTCGCCCATCGTTGGCCCGGTTGATGAAGAAGGCGACGATGACCGGCAACAACCCAAAGCCGATCATGGTGAGAACTCGGCCGCGGGTTGCGATCGCGGGCACGATTCGTTTGATCATGGCCGGGATGGTGACAGCAGGAGAGGGACTCATCGGCCCACCAGGTATTTGAAGACGCTCTCGAGGTCGTCGTCGAGGGGCTGCACCTCATAGAGCTGGGCATCGATGTAGCGGGCGGTCGGGGCGATGCGCTTGCGAAAGAGACTCACGTCGTTGGTATCGACCACCAGCTCGTAGTCGTCGACGACCTCGAGCCCATGAATACCGCTGTAGGTGAGAAGCGCCGAAGCCAGAGCTCGGGCATCGGTGGTGCGGATGCGGATGCGATGGGGTCGGTTCTCCATGAGTGCCCGGATGGCGTGGAAGTCGCCCTGCGCGGCAAGCCGGCCCTGGGCGATCACCAGGACATTCGAACCAAGCCGCTCGACTTCTTCGAGGACGTGACTCGACACGATGACACAAATGCCCTGTGCGCCAAGGTTCTGGATGAGCGCCGTCATCTGCAGTCGCTGTCGAGGATCGAGGCCGGTCAGTGGCTCGTCCATGAGCAGCAACGCTGGCTTGTGCACCAGCGCTTGCGCGACCTTCACCCGCTGGCGCATGCCCTTGGAGTACGTGGCTATGGCCCGCGTGTCGTCGGGGTCGAGTTCGACCATTTCGAGTACCGAGCGGGCAGCTGCATCGGGATTGTCCAGACCGTTGAGGGTTGCCGCCAATCCAACGAACTCGACGGCTCGCTGTTCGGCGAAGAGTTGCTCCTGCTGGGATACCAGCCCGATGCGACCCCGCACTTCGGCACTGCTGCGAGGGTTATCGCCGAGCACCTGAATGGTGCCCTGCGATGGTGGCGTGAGACCAGCGATCATGCGCAACGTGGTGGACTTGCCAGCTCCGTTTGGCCCGAGCAGCGCCGTGACGCCGGGGCCCAGGGTGAAGCTGACGTCGGAGACCGCAACGACATCGTCGAACCACTTGCTGATGCGGTTGACCACGACCAGCGAACCCGGCGGCGGGGGAAGCTCGGTCGGGGTAGGAGGAGTCGGGACCTGATCGGGGGTGTGCGTTGCGTCGGCGTTGGTCACTTGGTGACCTCGATGCGTTGGTAGCCGAACCAGATGGTTGCCAGCGATACGACGATGACACCTACAAAGACCGCAACCGAGGTGCCGGTGTTGAGCCCCGTGAGTTGGTTCACGTCTTCGCCGAAGATACGGGCCACCACGTCGACCGGCAGTTCAACAAAGGAGAATGCGAGCACCCAGTCAGGGGCTTCGGCCTGATTGACCAGCACGTTGGTAAGGAGTGCGCTGGTGAGGAAGAACATGATGGTGATGGCCGAGGCCACGCCCTGTCGATTGGTGATGGTCGCTACCGCCATGCCGATCAGCGCATAAAACGAAGCCACCAGAAATCCGCTGAAGAAGATCTTGGCGATCGTCTCGACGATGTTTCCGAAACCGTCGGGGCCAACGTCGACCAGGATGTAGCCGACGATAAGGAAGAGCGGAGGAAGGATGGTCACCAGGCTCATCACCGACACCAATGCCCGAACTTTCGCCGCCAGGTAGTGCAACTTGCGGAGCGGCGAGGACATATAAAGCCCGAACATGCCGGTGCGACGATCGTT
>CAZGVQ010000396.1:0-4091 GCA_964529355.1 uncultured Acidimicrobiales bacterium | reverse complement strand
CTCAGCCCGCAAAACGAGAACCGCCGGGGCCGACGAAAAGGTCGGACCCGGCGGGTGCTCGAAATGCGATGGACTGCTTAACGCGTGGTCTTACAGCCGGTGATCCTTCCGGCATCCCTGGGCAGACCGAACGAGTTCGAGAAGCAGACGTCGTTCGCACCGGCGCCACCAATGATGCGGTCGGTTCCGGCGTTTCCGCAGATGGTGTCATTGCCTCCGCCACCGCGGATGGTGTCGTTGCCGTTGAAGCCAACGATGACATCAGCGCGGCTGGTGCCTCGCAGGTTGTCGCCCTGGGCAGTTCCTACGATGGTTGCGAGGCGACCACCGCAAGGAGCGGTCGGCGCAATGACTTCACCAAAGCCAAAGACCGAGTCGACGCCTCGGGCGCCCCGATCGACCGCGTGGCGGGTGAGGAACGCCTCAAGCTGCGCTGGGGTCCTCGCCAACCGTGCAGAGAGCACAAGCGCTCCGAACCCGGCCACGGCTGGCGTAGCCGCACTGGTTCCGTTGAAGCAGGCGTTGCCAAAGGCCACGGTTTGGACGCATGACGCAGCCGAGACCACTGGGGTCGTTCGACCATCGGTCGTTGGCCCCTGCGAACTGTAGACCGCAATGTTTCGGCCAAGCGCCGGGTCGACTGCGCCGACGCCGATAACACCCGGAATGAAGCTGTCCACAACCTGCACGGCCGCCGAATGGCGATCCTGCCAATATTCGAGCGCCCCGGTGCCAACCTTAATTTCGATGATGTCGTTGGCGCCGTTTCCGTCGGCGAACCGCTGCACGAACAGCTGACCCGGCTCGCCGGTTGCGCAGTTTGAACCCTGGGCAAACTCAAAGGGAAGCTGACCTGGCGCACCCTGCAAGGCGGCACCGGCACTGACGATATTGCCGTTCAGGTCGACCGAAATGATGTCGTAGTCGGTCGCGTTGGTCGCCGAGAACTGGAATCGGTTAGCAACATCGGTGAAGTCGTTCCACCTTGCCGAGATAAGGCCACCAGCGCATGCGAAAAAGCCGAGCGACTCATCGCCGGGGGCGAACTCGTGAAGGCCATCGCCGTCGGTATCGGTGAACCGGCCTCGGTAGTACGTGCCAGACCGGCCTGCGGCCTCGCTTCCGCCGGCGTTGCCCGCCGCCGCGAAGACGGTGATGCCATTGGCGGCGGCCTTCGCTGCAGCAGCGTTGAGTGTGCCTCGTCCGTCGCCTGGAGAGGTGAAGGCGATGGGGCCCTGCGACCACGAGATGATGTCGGCTTCAAGGGAGATAGCCCAGTTGACCGCAAGGTTGAAGTCGGCGACAGAGAGGATGGTAGCCAGATACAACTCGGCAGAGGGTGCCAACTCGTGAATGACCTCGGCGACGCCTACGCCATGAGCCTGATCGTCGCCCGTGACGCTCCAGATATCGCAGTTCTGCCCGCTGTTACGACAGAGCGTCCGCTCTGGCCGCGGCACGTCGCCAGAGGCGAGAGAGGCGCGATAGGTGTCGCCGCCGAAATTGTCGATGATGACAATCTTGACGCCTGCGCCCGTCGTGCCCGCCTGATGCCACCGGGCGGCGCCAATCTTGGCGACTTGTTCGCCGCGAACCTCGCCTCTGTTGTTACCGATGGGCAACGCCGGGATAACGCCCAGGACGCCATCGAGGGCCTGAGCCTCGGCCAGCTGCAACTGGTTGAGTTCGGCGTGAACCGCGAGACCATCGGAGATGCCCTCGACCGTTCCGCCGAGCGCTTCGATTTCGGCAGCGATCGCCGTCGTCTCGGTGGTAAGTACCTCGACGAGAACCAGGCCATCTTCAGACTGAAGGGCGTCGAGCTGTGGCAGACCCTGCGCTCTTGCTGCGATCGACGGGTCGAGTCCGTCCAGATCATCGACCGAGGAAAGCCCCGGGTAGTCGTGGTTGCCAATGCTACCGATGTCTGCCGAGTCGTTAGCCACCGCGGGGCTGGCCCCTAGCAGTGCGGCTACCAACGCAAGCACGGTTGCCACTGCTGCGGCTACCGACAAACCGGTCCTTGTCCCCGAAGTCCTTGAACGTCCGCTCATTCTTCGCCCGTTTCTGTTGTTGTCCCAACGCCGAACACAATTCTGGCAGCTCAGCGCCGCTGACGCCACCTGAGCACTGCGGACGCAACCTGTGGATAAACCTGTGGATGCGCCGAGACATGTTCTTGCGGGTGTCGAAGTAGTGTGCGGGAGTGAGCGAACTCATCTGGAGCACCGATTCGGCACAGAGCGCCCGACGACCAATCGTGGTCGCGGCCTTCGCCGGCTATTTCAATGCCGGGGGCGCCGCGACGGCCGCGCTCGACTGGCTGCACGAACAAAACGACCCGGTGGAACTCGCCGTAATCGACCCCGAGACCTTCTTCGACTTTCAACAGGAGCGGCCCCAGGTCCGGTTGGTCGACGGTAAGCGCATCATCGATTGGCCCGATACCCGTTGCTTTGCGCTGCAGTCGGGTGAGACCCACGACATGTTGACCATCACCGGCGTCGAGCCGCATCTGCGGTGGCGCACCTTTGCCGAACAGATCGTGGCAATTGGCAAGGAGACCGGCGCCGAGTTGTTCGTGACGCTCGGAGCGACCCCGGGTGTGGTTCCCCATACGCGACCGATCGAAGTCGTGGGTAGCGCGACCGATGCCGAGTTGGCGCTGCGGCTCGGGCTCGGCCGCCCAACCTATGAGGGACCCAGCGGCGTGATGGGAGTCCTTCACGAGGCCATCGACTCCGCCGGGATGCCGGTGATTTCGCTTCGGGTTTCGGTGCCGCACTACGTGATGGGCGAACCGAGCCCCAAGGCAACCCAGGCGCTTCTGGCCAAACTCGAACAGGTCACCGGGGTGAAAACGGCGGCCGCGGGCCTCGATGAGCAAGCGAGCGACTGGCAACAGATGGTCGACGCTGCGGTCATCAACGACCCGGAGGTCTTGTCCTACGTCGGCGAACTCGAATCCACCTTCGATGCCGAGGACACCCTCGACCTCAGTGTCGACCTGGCCGCCGAGGTCGAGAACTTTCTTCGCGAACGAAACGAAGGCGAACGCTAGAGGGCACCCACCGGCGGTGACGTCACTCCCGCGCTAACTGGACCTCGCGACACGAATCTCCATCCACCAGCACTCCCCTTCCCGGGATACTCGCGGTGGAGCTTCGGCTTGGAAGATCCACGCCAAGCACATCGCCATCGAGAATGTCAGGCCAGAGCAGTACACCCCGACGGGTTTGTCGGAACTCATTGCTCCAGTGGCCATACGCGGCACGCAGACGATCGACCCGCCCCGCAGCGATCAGATGCACCATGCTGGCTCTGCTGGCCAGTAACTCGGCGAGCTCGCCACTATCGGAGATTGCTTCGACATCATCGATGAGCACCACGGTTCTGGTCGAGCGGCCGGCGAGCAACGCAAGATCGGCCGGCTGCACCACCGGTACCTCATCGAGAGGACTCGACTCCCCGAGCCAGCACACGTCGCAGTGCTCGACGTCCACGAGTTGTCGCGCGATCGTCAGAAGCGTGGTCGTCTTTCCGCTTCGACTCGGTCCCGCTATCAGCACATGATCGCCGGCTTCGAGGCTCAACGTCTCGACCGCAAGGTCGCTGGCGCGACGCCCCATCGGAATTCGGAGCCGATCGTCGACGAGCTGGGCTGTGACCTCGAGTGAGTCCACCGGCACATGGTCGGTGAGCGTGCCGACGGTCATGGGTCCCACTTGGGCCGGCTGATGGCGGCCCGCCGCCCGAAGCGCATCGGCGTCGACTCGCGCCACCTGGACCAGGAGCCCATGGGGTGCAAGATGGCCGCGGCCAGGAGGAGGTTCGAGGTCGACCGCGCCGCGGACGCCGATTTCGCGCAGGTCCATCGGATCGACAAGACGGAGGTACAGCCGAAACCGAGTGGCGGACGCAAAGTGCCGCAAGGCGGTAGCCGACGCTGCCGAGACAAGCGAAACCACACCAACCGCGGGCCCGTCGAGATAGATCGTGTCGAGTAGATCGATGAGGTCATATCGATCGTCGTTCTCGCGTCGGAACGCGTCGATCCCGTCGAGTATGAAGAGCAGGGTTGGCCGGCCGGC
>CAZGVQ010000395.1:0-4107 GCA_964529355.1 uncultured Acidimicrobiales bacterium | reverse complement strand
GGCACCGGCCTGCATCACAAACGGCACATCGGCGGCGGCAGCCAACCGGTAGTAAGGCGTCCAGTCCTCGTGGTCGAATCGTCGGTCCCAGCTATGGGTGTGGTTGTGCAAGCCAACGCACCACGACTCGGCAAGCATCGATTCGGCTCGCTGCACCCCGTCGTCACCGGTGGTGGGGTCGATACTCCACAGCCCCACAAATCGGCCGGGATGATTCAACGCAAGGTCCTCGACTTCAGATGGCCGGTAGGCAACGCGTTCGAAGCTGTTGATTGGGGCGTTGGGTTCGATATCGGAGGCCATGACCACCAGTGTCTCGAAACCGCACGTGTCCATTCGATCGATCATCGACGGCGCGTCGCAGAACCCATCGCCGTCGCGGTGCACCTTGATGCTGAGGCCCTGGTTCTCGATGGCGCGATCCCACGCCTGCTCCATCTCGGGGGTGAAGGCGTTGCACCAGTAGTCGATGGCCCGCTGCAGCATCAGCGTTCGTCCTTGAACCGGACGAGCTTGGCCGCCGACCCGAACCCGGTGTGCTGGTCGAGGTCGCCGGGCGCGTGCATCGTCACGCCGATCTTCACGCCGATGGCGTCCTTCAATGCGGTCTCGACGGCCGGGCCTGCTGCAACATCGCCCACCACGGCAACCTCGATCTCGTCGCGGTTGCCCTCACGATAGGCGCGGACAAAGTAGTCGTCGGTCGCACCTTCGACGGCCGTTGCAATAGAGCCGAGCGCCTCGGGCCAGACGTTCACGCCGCGCAGCTTCACCATGTTGTCGCCCCTGCCGGCGAACGGTGCCATCTTCCGCAACCAACTGCCGCACGCACACTGCTCGCGTGGGTACAGCGTGGAGAGATCCATGATGTTGTAGCGAAACTGCGGGCTGCCGGTCTTGTAGAGCTCGGTGATGCAGATCGCCCCCTGTTCGCCGTCGGGCAAAAGCTCACCGGTTTCGATGTCGACGATCTCGACCACAAAGGCATCTTCGAAGATGTGGAGGCCGTCCTTCTCGGGGCACTCGACCGACACCCACTGCACTTCGTGAAAGCCGTAGCTGTCGAGCACCGGAACCCCGAAGGTCGACTCAAGCTTCTCCACGTCGCCGATATTGGGCAGTGCTCGAAGCGCAAGATCCTCTTTGGGGTCGAGGCCCATCTCCCGAGCGGTGTCGGCGAGATGGAGGAGGTAGTCGCCTGTTGTAAGGATGGCTGTTGCGCCGTATTCGACTGCGAGTTCGACCTGCTTGCGGCTGGGCGTCACGTTGCCCGTGCCGGTGCTTATGACAATGCAGTTGAGCCACTTGTACAGCGCCTCGTCCATGATGTGCGCGCCGTTGTGGGTCGAGTACGACCACGCGTTGAGCACCACGTCGCCCGGACGGATTCCCTGGAGGTACAAAGCCCGAGCGGTGAGCAGGGCGCCGAGTTCGCGATCCCAGGCGGTATACAGGGTTGGCCGCGACTGCCCGGTTGTTCCGCCCGAGGTGTACACCCGCATCGGATTCTCGAGCGCGTCGCCCGGCATCACGCCCTGGTAGTTACCGAACGGCGGATCGGCCTCGATGCTCGCCCGGATGTCGTCCACCGTGTAGCTCGGCGCCTTGGAGAGATCCTCGATCGTCGAAATGTCGGCCGCGTCGAACCCGGCGTCAGCCCAGCGCTCGGCGAAGAAGGGCACCTTCTGGGCTTCGACGGCGCGGGCCTGCAACCGTTCGAGCTGCTTGCGTTCAATGGTTTCCGGGTCATCGAGCCACGCCGTCTCGTAGTACTCGGGCGGCGGCGGGTACATCGCCTCCAGCAGATCGAAGTCGACCGCCTCACGAGGGCGACGAAACGCGGTCACGCCGTGAGCGGGACGTCGGTGGCCTCGTGGAACTCGGTGGGCAGGTAGCCGTCGGGGAACCGATAGAAATCGATGGCGTTATCCCAGAGGATCTTGGCCTTGCTCTCCATCGAGATCTGATCGGGCAGCAACTCCATGAACTCGTTCGTCGTATGCGGATACTTCGAGTCCGGGTGCGGGAAATCGCTCTCCCACAGAATTCGATCGTCACCGAGCCACCGGATGACATCGGCAACGAAGGGGTCTTCGCACTCGGTGGTGATCCAGCAGTTCCGCTTGAAGTATTCGGTGGCCGACATGGTGAGGTCGGGGCACTCGTTGGCGCCCGCCATCTCCAGGTGTTCGTCGATGCGGTGCAACCACGAGGGCAACCAGCCGCAGCCGGCCTCCATGTAGGCCACTCGCAGCTTGGGGAACCGTTCGAAGACACCCTGGGTGATCATCGAGAGGCTGGCGTTCATTGCCTCATGGGTGTGCACGGCGGTGTGCCACTCGGTGAAGGTGAAGAACCGGTCGGCGCCTTCGGTCTGTCCTCGGAGCCCCATGAACTCGTGCGTGGCAAACGGAACATCGAGATCCTGCAGCAGTTCGTAGATGGGGTCGTAGTACTTATCTCCCAGATTGCGGTGATTGAAGTAGTTGGGCCGCGACCAGAAGGCACGAATGCCGAGCTCGTCGTAGGCGTACTGGATCTCGTCGACGGCCCGCCGCACATCGTTGAGCGGCACCGGTGAACTCGTGATGACCCGACCGCCCGACGTCTCGCGCATTTCCGCACCCCAGCGGTTGTAAGCACGAACCATGGCAGCCTGCAGCTCGGGGTCGATGCCGTCGACCCACAGGTCGTACTCGGGTCCGTAGATCACGGCCACGTCGATGCCGTCGACGTCGTAGGCTGCGGCCACGCGGTCGCCGGTGAAGCCCTCCATCACGATGTCGCCGTACTGCTCCACCATGTCCTCGGCCGTCCAGCCGATGGCCTTTTGAAACTGTCCGTACAAGCTGGTGTCGTGTTGGGACCAGCGACCGTCGACCACCACCGGGTTGTAGGTATCGAGTCCGGCCGGACTCTTGCGGGTGATCCGATGCCGGAATTTCTCGTCGAGGTACGTGGGCCACAGGTCGGCCGGGTAGATGACGTGCGAGTCGGCGTCGAACACCTTGTATCCGTTGCGCATGTTCAGTTCCCTTCGGTAACGGTGTCTTCGGTAACGGAGATCGTCGAAGCCTCTGGCCGGACAACCAGAAAGCGGATTCCTTCATCGCCAGCAACGAAGCCATATTCGGAGCCGGCCGGAATTTCGGTGAGGTCGCCAGCCACGAGCTCTGGCCCGTCGATCACCTTGCAGCTGCCAGCAAGCACCACCATGAGCTCGTGCGCACTATGGCTGTGCGGCGGGATCTCATAGCCGGCCGGCAGTTCGGAGATCTGGCTGTAGAGGTCGATGGAGTCGCACGGAATCGGCGCTCGACGAGCGGTTGTTCCCATGGCCTTTTCGGCCAGCTCGCGAAGCTCGGGCGGAGCGTTGGAAGGATCCTCCCAATCAAGGCCTGCCAAATGGTGATAGTTGGCGCTCATGTTGCGTTCCCCCTGGACAGCACCGGCGTCGAGAAATACTCTCGACCTAGATAGTCTGACCCTAGAGTATTTCTTTCGCGGCTGTCCAGGAGGTCCAATGACATCACTCCCAATGCCGTCCTACGTGCAGGACCACGGCGACCCTGCCGCGCTGTTCACCCGCCTTCAACGCGTCGTGATCCATCTGGGACTTTTGCAGAACGAAGCGGTAGAGGGCTTCGATATCAGCTTCGGCGATTTCGTGATTCTGGCGACACTGCGGAAAGAACCAAGCCCCCACGAGCTTCCGGTAAGCCGGATTGCCGAGTACGTGTTGCGGCCCATGGGTTCGATCAGTCAGGCGGTCGATCGGGTCGAGCGATCAGGCCTCGTCGAACGACGCCCCGATAGCGCTGACCGCCGAAAGGTGCTGGTGCGCCTCACCCCCGAGGGCGCAACCTTCGCCGACGAGGCGCTCGGCTCCTACGACGACACCCGACGCCGAGTCTTCAAACGGCTCGGCTTCGACGACCTCGAACAGATCGACGCAGCGATCACGACACTGCTGGCCGCACTCGATGCCGACTACGAGGAAAGCCGCTGAGCAACCGCAGTCGGTAAAGGATGATTGCCGACATCAGCGATCCGAGCCCGAGGCTTCGGGACCTCGGTTGCGCGGAGGACGACACGAGCGCGGCGGGA
>CAZGVQ010000394.1:0-4155 GCA_964529355.1 uncultured Acidimicrobiales bacterium | reverse complement strand
CGCGGATACGGTCGCGAATCCGCCGGGCCGCCCGGTCGCTGTCCTCGGGAAGCAGCGCCGCTTGGCCGCGTTCGACGTTGGACAGGTCGATTCCGGCGTTGGCACACACAAAGCCGTGCTTGGTCTGGCTGATGATGAGTTCGCCTCGCCGGCGCAGAATCCGCACCGACTCGTTCTCCACGAGAGGCTTGTGGCTGAGCGGATCCGACACGTCGACCGGAACGAGCATGTTCTCGGCCTTCGACACGATCTTTTGGGTAACCACCAGAACATCGCCGTCGACAATGTCGCCGGCGTCGATGATGATCTGGGCCAGGTCGGCCTGAGGGACGATCTCGCCGATCCCGGTAATCGGATGGATGCTGAGCGATTCCATTAACAGTCCAGAACGGTTTGGGCGAGCGCCGCAGCAATCGCCGGGGTTTTCATGACGGAGTCGGTGGCCACGGCTTCCATTCCTGCGTCGCGCACGGCGCCGACGAGTTCGGCGTCGGCGGTGTCGAGGACCAGCACTCGTGCGAGGTCTTTGTACAGGGCGGCGACGCCGGCAACGCTCGCTTCGTGGCCCAGTTCGGTGAGGAGTCGATCGGCCGGGCCTTTCAGGGCGGCGCCGGCGATGATGGGGGAGATTGCAACCACGTCATCGCGGCGAGCCTCGATGGCCGAACGAATGCCGGGCACCGCGAGAACAGGGTCGATGCTCACCAGAGGGTTGGACGGTGCGATAACGACCCGTTCGGCACCAGCGATAGCCGAGAGGACCTCGGGTCCGGGCGCAGATGCTTCAGCACCAGCAAAGCGGACCGACTGCACCGGCACCGAGTGTTGCCGCTGCACGAAGTACTCCTGGAAGCTGATCTCGGTACCGCCGGGTTCGTCGCCGTGCGGAGCCAACGTGACTCGGGTCTCGACCCGATCGTTGGTCATCGGCAGCATGGCGAGTTCGAGGCCCCACGCTTGTGTGATTTCCGCAGTCACCTCGGTAAGCGACGCCCCTTCGCTCAATCGCTGGGTGCGGTACAGGTGGGTACCGAGGTCGAGATCGCCGAGCCGGAACCAGCTGACCCCGCCGTAGCGCTCGAGGCTGTCCATGGCCTGCCAGGTTTCGCCAGCGAGCCCCCACCCGGTTTCTGGGTTCACCTGATCGGCGAGGGTGTAGGTGATGGTGTCGAGGTCGGGGCTGATGTGTAGACCATGGAGTACGAGGTCGTCGCCGGTGTTGACGATGGCGGTGAGATTGGCCGGATCGACCACCTGGCGCAGTCCGCGCAGCATGCGCGCTGCGCCAACACCACCCGAGATGACAACGATCGTTCCCACAGCGGGCAGGCTACCGCTGGTTACTTCAGCGCTCGTAGTCGACCTTCGAGGAGATCGATATCGGCCTCGACCATGATGCGAACCAGTTCGGAGAAGGAGGTTTTTGGCTTCCAACCCAGGACTTCTTCGGCTTTGCTTGCGTCGCCGACCAGCAGATCGACCTCGGCGGGCCGGAAGAATGCCTCGTCGATGACGACATAGTCTTCGTAGTTGAGGTTCACCACGTCGAAGGCCAGCTTCGCGAACTCGCGGACCTCGTGGGTTTCGCCGGTGCAGATGACGAAGTCGTCGGGTTCATCCAACTGCAACATCTGCCACATCGCCTCCACGTAATCGCCTGCGAATCCCCAGTCGCGTCGAGCGTCGAGGTTTCCGAGCCGAAGCTCGTGGGCCATTCCCAAGCTGATCTGGGCGCGGTGTGGCTGATCTTGCGGGTGACGAACTCCATGCCGCGACGGGGGCTCTCGTGATTGAACAACATGCCCGACGAAGCGTGCATGTCGTAGCTCTCGCGGTAGTTCACCGTCATCCAGTGGCCGTAGACCTTGGCGACGCCATAGGGGCTCCGCGGATGGAACGGCGTGGTCTCGCGCTGAGGGACCTCATGCACTTTCCCGAACATCTCGCTGCTGCTGGCTTGATAGAAGCGCGCATCGGGGGCGGCGAGCCTGATCGCGTCGAGCAGACGCGTGACGCCCAGCGCGGTGGTCTCGCCGGTGAGCACCGGCTGGCCAAACGAGGTTTGCACGAAGGATTGCGCGGCCAGGTTGTACACCTCGTCGGGCTGGTAGTCGCGCAACACGTTGATCATCGAGACTTCGTCGAGGAGATCGCCGGGCGCGAAGTGGATCCGGTCCTGAATATGGGCGATCCGCTCGAAGTTGACCGTGCTGCTGCGGCGCACCATGCCGACGACGGTGTAGCCCTTGTCGAGTAGTAGTTCGGCGAGGTAGCTACCGTCCTGTCCGGTGATGCCCGTGATGAGGGCGGTCTTGGTCATGAGGGAATCTCCGAACGATGCCAGTTGAGTAGGTCGGCAAGAGTGGTTGAGAGCGGAATATCGGGGGACCATCCGGTCGCCGCTGAGAGCTTTTCGGCTGAACCTCGAAGAATCGGCAGGTCGACGGGTCGAAGCAGGTTGTCGTCGACGCAGAGTTCCATGGGGTGGTCGGAGAGTCCGAGGAGACCGTCGGCGATGTCTTGAATCGAGTGATCGACGCCCGAGCAGATGTTATACGCCTCGCCGGGGGCGCCATCGAGGGCCAGCATGCGGTAGGCGCGGGCGACGTCGCGGACATCGGTGAAGTCCCGTCGGGGCGTGAGGTCGCCCACCATCACCGTCGAATCGCCGCTGACCTCGTTGCGGGCGACCCGTTGTGCGAGCGCTGAGGCCACAAAGCGAGGGCCCTGACCGGGGCCCAGATGGTTGAAGGCCCGCACCCGGATGACTTCCTGGCCGTAGCCCAGAAACGCCTGGAGGCAGGCCATATCGGCGGCCGCCTTGCTAGCCGCGTAGGGACTTACCGGTCGGAGTTCGGCGGTTTCGGTGAGGGGAAGCTGTTCAGCGGTGACCTGGCCATAGATGTCGGCGCTGGTCACCGCAATCACCCGGCGGGCCCCACACCTGCGGGCTGCTTCAAGAACGTTGAGGGTCCCGTAGAGGTTGATGTTGAAGGTCTCGACCGGGGTGTCCCAGGAACCGCCCACGTCGGCTTGCCCAGCAAGGTGGTACACGACGTCCGGGGCTGCGGCCGACATATGGTCAAGCGTTGAGAGCGCGTCGGTGATGTCGACGCCATCGGTGAGTCGATCGGCGCTGGTAACGTCGTCGCCCGCCGCGGCAAGATGGGCCTGAAGGTGCGTGCCGACGAATCCCGCACCGCCGGTGACATAAGCTCTCACAGTTCCGTACGGTACAGCCATTGCGAATATGGGTTGAATCGGGCTTGGAACCGTCTGGTTCCCGACGTGATCATTTCACTCCAGCCCCACTAGCCTCAGGAAGTCGTGGCAACGGATCCTCATACACCCGATCGCCGCTCGAAACCCCGACCTCGGCCATCCGTACTGGCTGTCGTTGTGGCCCACGAGCCAGGCGAGTGGTTTGACGACTGTGTGGCGAGCCTGGCCGCCCAAACCTACGACCGTCTCGGGGTCCTTTTTGTGCTGGCGGGCGACCCTTCCACCTACCCGGCGTTGGAATCGGTCGTGTCCGACCACCTCGACGTCGCCCAGATCGTGCATGCCCCCGATACCAAGGGCTATGGCGATGCGGTCGAGCAGGGTCTGGCCGAATTCGCCGCCAACGCAAAGCTGCTCCTGCTCTGCCACGACGATGTTGCGCTGGCCCCCGGAGCGGTGTCGATCCTGGTCAGCGAAGCGGTGGAGTCCAACGCCGGTGTCGTCGGGCCAAAGCTGGTCGACTGGATGGAGCCCCGCGTTATCCAAAGCGTGGGCTTTGCCACCGACAAATTCGGGACGCCCATTCCTCTGGCCGAGCGCGGCGACCTCGACCAGGAACAATACGACGCCGTCGACGATGTTTTCTCGGTAGCCAGCGCTTGTCTGCTGATTCGAGCTGATCTGTACGAGATGGTCGGTGGTTACGACAAGGACATGTCGTTCTACGGCGATGACCTCGATCTGTGTTGGCGTGTACAGGCCGCCGGGGCACGGGTGCTGGTCGCCCCCGACGCCGTGGTCCGCCACCGCGATGCACTTCCGTCGCGGGCCGACGTTGACGATGGCGAGCGCCTGAAAAGCCGGCATCGACTTCGCCCCGTGCTCTCGTGCTACGGCGGCTTCCTAACAGCACGAATGCTGCCCCTACATATA
>CAZGVQ010000393.1:0-4165 GCA_964529355.1 uncultured Acidimicrobiales bacterium | reverse complement strand
GTGAATGGCCATCCAGTCGCCTTCGGGTAATCCCATGAGCTCACCCATGACCTGCGATGGCAACCTCGCCGTCACGTCGTGCACAAAGTCGACATCGATCGCCGCCCCACCATCGGCCTCGAGGTCATCGAAAATCGTGGTACAGATGGTCCGGATTCGGTCCTCCATCTCGCCGATCACCCGGGCCTTGAAGCTCGGTGCCAACGGTTTGCGGTGCGCGCTGTGTCGAGGCGGGTCCATGGCCAGGAGCATCCCGCGCATGGCGGCCATGCTCTGCTCGTCGAGATCCTCGAGCACCACGCCTCCGGTGGAGGCTGAGTAGATCGCCGGGTCGCGCGAGGCATCGACCACCGCCTCGTGGGTGAGGATGGCGAAGTACCCGCCGCCGTCAGGGGTGTCCTGCCAGGCCAGAGGTGCCTCGGCGCGCATCGCGTCGAGGACGTCGTGAGGCGTGCCGGCCGCATAGGAATCGGGTGAGTAGATGTCACGGTCCATAAACCTGTTCTCTACGCTCCCAGGATGCCGATAGCAATTCCCGCCGCGACCTTCCTGATGGGAAGCGACGATGAAGTCACCTATCCCAGCGACGGTGAGGCACCCGCACGAGAAGCATCGGTTGGACCATTCGCGATCGAATCGTGCGCGGTCACCAACGCCGAATTCGCGACATTCATAGACGCGACCGGGCACCAGACCACCGCCGAGGTGGAGGGTTGGTCGTTCGTTTTCGGCGGTCTGCTCCCCGATGACTTTCCCGACACCCGGGGCGTCGCGTCGGCTCCCTGGTGGCGTCAGGTGTTCGGCGCATCGTGGCAGCATCCGCACGGACCGGATTCGACGATCGAGGATCGTGCTGACCACCCGGTGGTGCACGTGAGTTGGTTCGATGCCCAGCAATACTGTGCCTGGGTCGGGGGCCGGCTACCCACCGAAGCTGAGTGGGAATACGCGGCGCGAGGCGGATTGCATCAGAAGCGGTTTCCCTGGGGGGATGAAGAAACCCCGCAGGGGATTCACCAATGCAACGTCTGGCAGGGCGAGTTCCCCGCCACCAACACCCTTGCCGATGGCTGGTACGACACCGCGCCGGTCGACACCTTCGAGCCCAACGACTTTGGGCTCTTCAACATGGTGGGCAACGCATGGGAATGGTGCGCCGACTGGTTCCGCCCTGAGGAGCCCACAGCCCGAGCAATGCGGGGCGGCTCCTTCCTCTGTAATCCGTCCTACTGCTTCCGCTACCGAAACTCAGCCCGCGGCTCCAACACACCTGACTCATCAACCGGCAATCTCGGCTTCCGGGTTGCTCACGACATGAACCCGTCGAGACTCCCCAATGACTGAGACCGCCGAAAGCCTCTTCGTCACCGATGGAGACGACCTCATCCCCACCTCCGCGAGCCGTGGCCCATGGTCCGACGATGCGCTGCATGGTGGACCGACATCGGCCTTACTCGCGCACCTGTGCGAAACCTTCCAGCCGTCACACGTGCCCATGCAAAGCACCCGTTTCACCCTTGAACTACTGGCGCCCGTGCCGCTGGCACCGCTGACCCCGCAGGTTCATCTGGTCCGGGACGGAAAGAAGATTCGGCTGATCGAGGCAGAGCTTTGGGCGGGAGATCGGCTTGTCGCGTCGGCCCGCTTGGCGCAGATGCGAATGACCGAACTGGCACTTCCGGCCGACGCATCCAGTGCCGAGGGGCCGAGGATCGATGTTCCGATCCCGCCCGAGAAGCTGATGCGGTCAAAGCCCATCGCCCGATCGACCGATGCCGAAACCATGCGCTACCACTCACATTCGGTAGACCTTCGATTTGCCCGTGGGACGTGGGCTGACCTCGGGCCCGCCTTCGCGTGGGTACGCCTACTGGTTCCCGTTCTTCCCGACGTACCGATCAGTCCGCTCGTCCGGGTGGCATCAGCCGCCGATTTCGGCAATGGAGTATCGGCGCCGGTGGCGTTTGAACGATGGTTGTTCATCAACCCCGATCTCAACATTCACCTTCATCGCCTCCCCGTGGCGGAATGGGTGGGCCTCGACACCCACTGCTACGTCGAACCAACCGGCGTGGGCCAATCCAACGTCGAGCTGTTCGATGGGCAAGGTCGCCTCGGCCACAGCAACCAGAGCCTGCTCCTCCAACAGCGCTAGTCGACGGGGGCGGTGCTCGGGAGTTGGCGTTGGACGAGCGCGTCATGGCGGATGTCGAGCTGGTTTTCGTAGCTTGGCTTTGTGGCGATGAGGAAGTCGCCGGCCACGATGCTGTCGAGGGTGATGCGGGCGGTCTCAGCCGGGTCGAGCGAGTCGGTGAGCATCGCGGCCAGGGAGTCGGCCACGAACGAGGCATCGTCACCCTCGGTGACACCTCGCTCAGCGGGTCGCACCCGATCCGTGCGGGCGATACCGGTATCGGTGGCACTGGGGCACAGCACCGACACGCCGATGTCGGCTCCCTCGGACCGGAGATCGTGAGCCAGGCACTCGGTGAGCGAGAAGGCTGCGCATTTCGAGACCACGTAGGGGCTCGAGAACGGCGCTGATACAAACGCGGCGACCGACGCGGTGTTGACGATGTGGGCCCGGGTGCCCTGGGCGATCATGCGCGGCACGAACTCCTTCACTGCGTGCACGATGCCAAACACGTTGACGTCGAAGGTCCACCGCCAATCGTCGATGCTGCGCTGCCACATGACGCCGCCCTGAAACACGCCCGCGTTGTTGATGAGAAGATCCACCGAACCGAGATGCCCGAAGGACCGGTCGGCCATCGAGGCCACCGATGCCGCGTCGCCAACATCGACGGCGACCGCCAGATGCTGATCAGCACCGGCGACGCCGGCAAGGCTGGCGATGGTTTCCTCTGCCCCTTCGAGATCGATGTCGGCGGCGACGACTCGCATCCCCCGCGCCGCGGCCTCCGCCACCAGCGCCCGGCCAATACCACTGGCCGCGCCGGTGACGACCGCTCCCCTCCCGGCGAAACCTTCACCACCGAAACCAACGTTGGTTGAATCGGCCTCGACATTGTTCGTTTGCTCAGTCACGCCGTCAGACTAAGTTCCCACCATGAGCCTTGCGAAACGACGCCTTGGGCGAACGGAACACGAGTCGAGCATCGCCATCCTCGGTGGTGCTGCGTTCTGGGAAGGCAATGCCGAAACCACCGAGGAGGGTTGGCGACTCGCGCTCGAACACGGAATCAACCACCTCGACGTTGCCCCGGGCTACGGCCAGGCCGAAGCGCAGTGCGGGCCCTTTCTGGAACCGGTTCGCAATGAGTGGTTCGTCGCCGGCAAGACCGGCCGGTCGAACGCCGACGGTATTCAAGCCCAACTCGCCACCACCCTCGAGCGACTCCGCACCGATCACCTTGATCTGTACCAGGCCCATGGCGTCACCAGCATCGACGAACTCAATCGTCGCTCCACGGCACTCGAGACGATCTGTCGTGCACGCGATGAGGGGCTCACCCGTTTTGCAGGCATCACCGGGCACGATCTCGGGACCCCGAAAGCACAACTCGAAGCGGTGCGCCGTTTCGATCTCGACACGGTGATGTTTCCGATCTATCCGCGGGTGTGGGCTGACCCGCAGTACCGCGCCGATGCCGAGGAACTGATTGCCGAGGCCGAAGCCCGCGATGTCGGCGTCATGGTCATCAAGGCCGTGGCCCGCAAGCCCTGGGGCGATGACGAGCGAACCGAACTCACCTGGTATCGGCCGTGGACCACGCCGTGGGCCATCGAGCGCGGCGTCAGGTTTGCTCTCTCGACGCCGGGCGTCACGTCGTTCTGCACGCCCGGAGACGTGTCGCTGCTGCCGATGGTGCTCGAAGCCGCGGAGGCCTTCGAACCCCTGAGCGCCTCGGCGCGGGTCGAGGCGGTCGAAGCGCAAGCCGATGCTCCGCTGATCTTTCCCTTGGCCGAGAACGCCCGATGACTCCCAGCCCCTAGGGCATCTGACCCAAATCTGACCGATACGAGTCGTGACACTCAGGTCGGCCGACGCGGTGGTCGATTATCGCGACGATGTCTCTCGTACACCGCCTACGCAATGGCAGCGACGTGCTGCGTGCCAACAGCACGTTGGTGCGCGCTCAGCTGATGTTCCTTTCGGTGCTTACGACCATCTCCTGGATCGGCGTGGCGCTCACTCCCGTCC
>CAZGVQ010000392.1:0-4165 GCA_964529355.1 uncultured Acidimicrobiales bacterium | reverse complement strand
CCCGGGTCGCCCGTCATGCGATTACCTGAACACGTAATCGCAACACCGAACCCAGCGTCGTTTCATGAGTCCATGAGCAACAACCAAACCGCCACTCACATAGCTGCTGGAACAAGCCAACTCGGCTATCGAGCCACCGGTGCCGGGCCCGATCTGCTATTCGTACATGGCTGGCCACTCAACCGCGAAACGTGGCGTGACGTGGTTGAGGCCCTACCCGACTTCCGGTGCCACCTGATCGACATGCCAGGCTGCGGTGAATCGATCACACCAGCCGATGTTGAGGTTTCGCTCCAAGGCCACATCAACGCGGTGACAGCTGCCGTGGAAGCAATGGGCCTCGAGTCGGTCACCCTGGTTGGGCAAGACTCTGGCGGTCTCATCGCTCGCAATGTCGCGATTCGTCTGCCGGGGATAGTGTCGAGGCTCGTCCTTGTCGGTACCGAAATTCCGGGCGCCCATCCAGACTTCATCGATCGTCTTCAGGCGGCGATGAAGGTCCCAGGAGCGAAGGCGACGACCAGGGCTCTGCTTCGTCAACCAAAGACTGCCCGCTCACCGCAACTGCTGGGCGGCCTGTTCTCCGACCCGGACCTGATCGAGGGCGGGTTCCGAACCGCGGTGCTCACCGACATGCTCGAAGACGCAACCAAGTTCGAGCGTCAGATGGAGATATTGGACAGCTATCAACGCGACATCGTCGATGATCTTGCCGACGTCCACCCGCTCATTACATGTCCGACGCTGTTGGTCTGGGGCGCGGACGACGGGTTCTTTCCAGTCGACAAGGCACGAGGAATGGTCGATCAGTTCGGTGGCGCGGTTAACTTCGAGGTGATCGACGACGCCCGTCTGTTGGCCTATGAGGAACACCCACAACAATTCGCATCACTGGTTAGGGCGTTCCTTCATGAACACGAAAGTGTGTGATCGAGACACCGTCGGCGAAGGAAACAACCAGCATTCTCGTTCAGCCCTGGTTCGAACTTCGTCCCGTTAGTCCCGCTCAGTCCGGTCGTCGCCAGGGTCACCCCTGGTGGCGGCCGGTTTTTCGTGCCCGTACGCGAACCCAAGGTATGAGCCACGTTCGAACCGACCGGCCTCGAGAGAGCGGGCGAGCAATGGCCTCATGTCTCACCCGACAGGTAGGTTGGTTTTCGTGGCGAAAACGACACTCGGCGTCAGGTCTCCAGATACAAGTCAGACCGCTGACACCGCGTTGTTCGCGCAGGTTTCACAGATGTCGATCCAGGATCGCGCCCTAAAGTCCGCTGAGCTGAGCGAGATGTGCACCACGCTCGCAATTGCTGGCATTTCTGCGCAACACGGAGAGATCAGCTCCGAAGATCTGCGGTGGCATCTTTGCGCACGACGATATAGCCAACAGTTGGCCGATGCTGCGTACGGCTCTCGTCGGTGAATGAACACCTAAGTCTCACGGTCGAGGTAACCCAGCTACTCGATCGGCTCACCATTCCGTACGTAATCGGCGGATCGGTCGCTAGCTCGTTCTTTGGCGAGCCTCGAAGCACAGTCGACGTAGACATTGCTGTCTCGATGGATCTGGCGACTCTGGAGCCGCTGGTCTCTGAACTCCAGCCCGTGTTCTACGTTCCCGAATCCGAGGCTCGCCGGGCCGTGGCAGAATCCGACTCCTTCAACGTGCTCCACTCAGAACTCTCGCTGAAGGTCGATTTGTTCGTACTCGGGACTTCGTCCCGTTAGTCCCGCTCCTATCGGTCGTCGTCGGGTTCGCCTGGCGGCGACCGGTTTCGTTTTTGATTCAACGGGGAACGGGTTCAGTGCGCCGCACGATCGGAACCCTCTTTCCGGTTGGGCCGTGCGCCGCGGTGATACCTGATTCGGCCATGATCAGCCGTTCCAACTCATCGATACCCGACGGGCATCGCAATATCCCTGGCACAGGCTTCTGCGAATAGTGGATGGGAGCGATCACTCTTGCTCCCATCGTTTTCGCAGCTTCGACTGCCGCGCTGGCATCCATGACCAGCTGCTTTCGTCCAAAGGTCAGCCCATCGATGGGCAGGATTGCGACATCTACCGCTCGCTCATTTGCGAACCGCTCGATCGGTTCGAGACTGCAGGCCTCAGTACCGACAAATATCGCAATATCCGGCGCCTCGATGAGGTAGTTGTTCGTTCGTGCCGTCCCCGCCAGGACTTTCTCGCCCTCAAGACAGGTGAGCGACACGTCGTCGGTAAGTTGTCGGCGCTCTCCCCACTGCAACTGTTCGGCAGCCTCGAAACCGGCGCGTTTGGCTTGGCGCGCCATTCGCTTGGTCGCGGTGAAGACGTCGGTTTGTTCGTGGAAGCGGTACGAGGCCATGGAACGCGGCTGCCAATGATCGATCACGCCATGGCCACCGAGAACCGCCTGAAGTTGTGGGAGCCGGTCAGGCGACACGCCGATCGGCTCGTGCATCGGAAACATGCGGTGTCCGGCGAAGAACGGGTCAGTGAGAATCTTCACGTCTCCTATCTCGATCAGGACACAAGGGTTGATAACCCTCGTGACAAATACCGGCTGAGGAGACTGTAGAGCTGCCATTTCTCTAGAATACGAACTATCATTCGCATTAAATATTCGCCTTTCATCGACCGCCGTCATGCCCATCGTCCCAGACCTCAACCCTCGCAAAGATCCCAAACAAGACCGATCGAGACAGATGAAGAAGCGCATCCTCGATGCGAGCATTCGTGTTTTGGCAGCTGAGGGTGCGCTCGGTTTCACGACAACCCGCGTCGCAGAAGCTGCGGAAATCAGCGTGGGCTCGCTGTATCAGTACTTCCCGAACAAGCACGCGCTGGTTGCTGCGCTCCACGATGAAAACATCAGGGAAGGCTGGGGCCAGGCCAACCTCATTCTCGACAATGAGCAGTGGTCGGATCGCCGGAAACTGACCGAGTTGACTCGATGGTATTTCGCGACCGAAGCCGAGGAAGCACAGACATTCGGTGTCGCCACCGGAGACATCGAGACCTTCTTGCACTCCCAATCCGGAGACCGCAGAAACCCTGCACTGATGACGGCGGTGGTCGATCGGGCCCGCAGCCTGATTTTGTCCGCATCATCGATGGATCGAACCGCAGCGCAGTTGCGTTCTGACGCTGAACTCTTGGTGACCACCGTCCAGGCTGTGGCCAAGGCGGCGGCCTCGCGCAAAATGTCAAAGTCTCAGAATGAGCGATGGGCTGACCAGATCGCAGCCATGCTCGCCGAGCAGCTCTCCTTCGACGAGTGACTCCGGTAGAGCTTCTTACCGCGGCCAGTCGGGTGGGCGCTTTTCGAGGAACGAGCGCATGCCCTCGGTCATCTCGTCCGAGCGAATCGCCTGGCGAAACACTTCGGTCTCGACCCGTCCCAGGCGGGCGTTGATATCGGCCTTGATGGTCGATCGAGCCCGCGGGCCGGTTTGGGCGATGCGGTCGAGTACCCAACTCACGTGGTCATCGAGATCGGCGGCGGGCACGACGTGACCTACGGCGCCCATCGCGACGGCCTCATCCGCGGTGAACTCGGCGGCGGTAAAGAAGAGATAGCGCGCCCGAGCAAGGCCAACCGCGTCGACCAGTCGGGCCGACATGAAGGTGTCGGGAATGCCCCGGAGAAGTTCGGGAACCCGGAAGGTGGCGGTGTCGGCTGCTACGGCTACATCGCAGCGGAGCACCAGGTCGAGGCCCCCTGCGTGACACGCTCCGTTGATCGCGGCCACCCAGAGCTTTGAGCACCGCTCGAGGTGGCGGAACGGAAAGTGCTCGGTGGGGTCCCACTCGGTCTCGAGCCCGCTCTTGTCCTCGGCGTTGCCGCCCATATCGCCGCCCGAGGCAAACCACTCATCGGTGCCGGTGAGCACCACCGCGTCGAGTTCGGGTTGCCCGTCGGCCCAGATGGCCGCCCGCTTCAGCGCTCGATACATATCCTGGGTGAATGCGTTGCGGCGCTCGGTGCGATCGATGCGCAGGTGCAACACCCGACCGTCGACCCGGGTGACGATGTGTCGACTACCGAGCTCGGGGGCAGCGATCTCTGGACCACTCACGACTGGGCCGCCGTCGGGGTTTCGATGCCGTACAGGCGGGCTGCGTTGTGGTGGAGTATTCGGTCGACCACGTCGCCTTCGAGTCCGCCCAGCGTGTCGTTTGC
>CAZGVQ010000391.1:0-4166 GCA_964529355.1 uncultured Acidimicrobiales bacterium | reverse complement strand
CCTACATCCCCATCGACCCCAAAGATGTCGGCCGGTCCTATGAGGATGTGGTGCGGGTCAACAGCCAGTCGGGCAAGGGCGGTGTGTCGTATCTTCTAAAGACCGAGAACCAGTTCGACCTGCCCCGCCGCATGCAGATCGAGTTCACCCGGTCGATCCAGGAAATCACCGACGACACCGGCAAAGAGATCACCGGCTCGCAGATCTACAACGAGTTCGCCAGTCGCTACCTCGACCTCGACGAGCCCTACCGGCTCACCGGCTACGAAGCCGCACAAAACGCGGCTGGCGCCGACCGCACGCTGCTTACCGCCCGGGTCACCAATGCCGGCGAGCAATCGGTGGTGCAGGGCGAGGGTGGCGGCTCACTCGATGCCTTCGTACAGGGTCTGCGCGATGCCTACGACATGGATCTTCGGGTGCTCGATTACCACGAGCACTCCAAAGGAACCGGCGCCGACGCCACGGCGGTGGCCTATGTCGAGATGGTCGTGCAAGGCGTCGAACTCTGGGGCTGTGGTGTCCACACCGACATCACCACCGCGTCGATGCGCGCCATCATCAGCGCTATGAACCGGGCAGAAGCCAAGCTCGCCTAGCTTCTCGGCTAAACAACCAATGACGTCTACGCTGGCCAGCGCCACGTAGCCGCGGCGGCGTCGACGATCCTGTGCTGTTTCCTTCGCTGACATTCCTCACCCTGTTCCTGCCGATCGTGCTCGGTCTGTACCTGCTCCTGCGCGGCCGGGCTCGCAACCTTCTGTTACTGGTCGCGAGCCTGCTGTTCTACAGCTGGGGATCCGGCATTTATGTTCTGGTGCTGCTTGGATCGGGGCTGGTGACCTGGTGGTGCGGACGGGCGGTATCCCAGCGCATCGAACGCGATCAACGAACCACCGGACTCGTCGTCGCTGGGGCGGCAGTGCTGTTGTCTCCGCTCATCTGGTTCAAGTACGCCAGTTGGTTCTCGGCAAACATCGCTGCGGTCGCCGATGCGGTGGGCCTCCCCAGTCGAGAGATCGACCCTCAGACGTTGCCCATCGGCATCTCGTTCTTCACCTTTCAGGCACTGAGCTACCTGTTCGATGTCCAGAAGGGCACCGCTCCACCGCAACGAAAACTCAGCGACTTTCTTCTGTACCTCGCGCTCTTTCCTCAGCTCATCGCGGGACCCATCGTTCGCTACGGCACCATCGCCCATCAGCTGAGCTCGCGGGTGAGCGACCCTGACCGGATCACGGTGGGGCTCCAGCGGTTCGTGCACGGCCTGGCAAAGAAAGTCCTGGTCGCCGACGCCGTCGCCGGCGTGGTCGACAGTGTGTTCGGTACCGCAAACCCGTCGACGCTCGCCGCCTGGGTGGGCGTTATCGCCTACGCCGTGCAGATCTACTTCGACTTCAGCGGCTACAGCGACATGGCCATCGGGCTCGGCAAGATCTTCGGGTTCGACTTTCCCGAGAACTTCGCCCGTCCATATTCGTCACTATCGATCACCGACTTCTGGCGCCGATGGCACATCACGCTCAGCGAGTGGTTCCGCGACTACGTGTACATTCCGCTCGGCGGAAACCGGGTCGGCGCGAGCCGCCACTACGTCAACCTCATCGCAGTCTTTGCCCTGACCGCTCTCTGGCATGGGGCGGCATGGACTTTCATCGTGTGGGGAGGCCTCCATGCGCTGCTGCTCGTTGTCGAGCGACTTACCGGCCGCAACCACACATCGACATGCCGGTTCCCAGCCGTGGCCCGAGCCCGAACCGCGCTACTCATCCTGAGCTTCTGGGTGGTGTTTCGGGCCACGTCACTCAGCGATGCAGCAACAATCTGGAAAGCCATGTTCACGTGGCAGGGTGCCGGTCTGTCGGCCGATCAACTCGCAAATCTTCACCTCCGAGCCGTCGCGATGATCGTGCTCGGGGCCGCCACCTTCTTCTTCCCTCGGAACTTCTCGGGATTCATCGGCTCGGCCACTACCACCCGAGCCGCCGTGGCGGCCGCGAGGCCCGTCCTTTCAGCGGTGGTCCTGGTGGCCTCACTCGCCTTTATCAGCACCGGCTCGTTGAGCCCCTTCCTCTACTTCCAGTTCTGATGATCCGCCGCCAAGAGTTCATCGCCACCGTCGTCCTCATCGTGGGTCTCCTCGTTAGCCCGTGGGTCGCCAAAGCGGTGGGCATCGACGTGTTTCGAGTCGAGCCCGAACGACCAGCTGCGTTTCCCAGCGTCGAGGCGGCCCACCTTCTCGATGCTCCGCGCTTCGCACAGCTCGACGACTACCTGGCCGACCGCATGCCGCTTCGAGGAAACGCCGCGCAGGGCGCGACACGAGCGTTCGCCGCGGCCTCCGGAACGTCGCCGGTCAACAATGTGTTCATCGGCGATCACGGCAGCCTGTTTCTGTCCGACGACTTCACCAATCCCTGCTCGGTCGAGTACTCGGCCGACCAACTCGAGGACACTCTTCAGCGCTGGGAGGAAGCGGGCTCGGGCCGCGAGATCTATCTGGCCATCGCCCCCGACAAGTCCTCGATTCTGACCGAGTTTCTTCCCGACCGGGCCGAGGCGGCCAACTCATGCCAGGTCGACCGCGAGGCCGAATTCATCGAAGCCTTCTCCGACACCGACCAGCTGATCGACTCCTGGCAAGCACTTCGTGACGCTGAGCGGCCAGGGAGCCCGCACCGCAACTACTTCCGCTACGACGCACACTGGACCTTTCGCGGTGGCCTGGTCTTCGCCGAACAGGTGGTCGACCATCTCGCTCCCGGCCAGTTCAAGAACGCTGACATCGTCCAGGGGAGAAACCGTCGAAATCCCGGCGCCATCGCCCGACGTATGGGGTGGGAGGAGTTTGAGTTCCGCAACAAACTCGGCTGTGCCCGGGCCGGCACCACCACTGCTACCTCACTCGACCAGGTTGGGATTCACGGGGTGCAGCACTTTCAAAGCACCGGCACCGATGACCTCATCGCCGGACACACCCTCGTACTCCACGATTCGATGATGCGCTACGCCGAAGACCCATTGGCCTGCCACTTCGAAAGCCTCGAGCTGTTGCACTGGGACGATTTTGACACCGCCGGCTTTCTCGACCGGATCGCGGGAGCAGACCGAATCATCATTCAGTCGGTACAACGAAGCATCTACGTGCGAACCGTCGACCAGCTGCTCAACCCGGCCATCGACGAAGCGATCAGCCAGCGTCTCGCAAACAACTGACCGCTAGGAGCGCATCCGTTCGCCCGAGGGGTCAAATGGGGGCTGATCGAGGCGTGTCGCAGGCCGTCGATCGCCGACGATTTCCACTTCGAAGCCACCGTTTGCCGTGGCGAGTTCCGTGGGCACGTAACCCATTGCCATCGACAATTGGCTGTGATGGGCGAAGGCACCTGAGGTGATCCAGCCAACCACTTCATCGTCATGCCAGATCGGCTCGTCGCCAATGGCATCGGCGGCCGTATCGCCATCGCCGGGGTCGACCGAGAACATCACCAACTGACGTTCGGGGCCGGCCTCGGCCACTGCGGCCGCGGCGTCTCGGCCGATGAACTCCTTGTCGAGTTTCACCATCCATCCCATACCGGCTTCGTAGGGGTTGTAGATAGGCCGGTACTCGCTGGCCCAGCTTCCCCAACCCTTATCGAACCGCATCGAATCGAGTGCCCGGATGCCATAGAGCCCAAGCCCATGTTTCTCGCCAACCTCGACGATGGTGTCGAAAAGCTGTGCCTGGTAGCTGGCGGCGCACCAGATCTCGTAACCCAAGTCGCCAGTGAAACTCACCCGACCGAGGATGGCGGGAACGCTGTCGACGAAGGTCTCCCGGATGTCACGGAACGGCAGCGCCTCGTTGGAAACGTCGAAGTCGGTGAGTTCGGCCAACAATGCTCGAGCATTGGGACCAGCAATCGACAGACCGGTGAGTTCGTTGCCACAGGTGCGCACGTGCACCGAGCCATCGGCCGGCAGATGCTGGCTGAACCAGCGCTCGTGATAGCGCTCGGCCGTGCCCGACCCGAAGATCATGAAACGGTCCTCGGCCAGTGCTCCAACGGTGAAGTCGCCGATGAGCATGCCCTGAGTATTGAGCATCGGCGTCAGCGCGAGACGGCCCACCTTGGGAATGTTGTTGGTCAGCATGTGATCGAGCCAAGCGCGCGCACCCGGCC
>CAZGVQ010000390.1:0-4167 GCA_964529355.1 uncultured Acidimicrobiales bacterium | reverse complement strand
CTATCGAGATGCGTTCAGTGAGTTGGTTGAGGGGCGCCGCCCGGTGCACGACCATGTCGCCGTGCAAGGCAATGGCATACCCGGCGCCCGGGAACTCTGGCACTTCGGTTCGTTCGACCGGCGGAACCTTGCCCTGTTCGGCGAGCGTTGCCGCTTCTGCCTTGGTGCCACGGAAGTACTCGAAGCTCCCGCCGTCGATTCCGTTCGGATCGGTCACCATCAGCACGAAGTCGAGCGGCAGTGTGTCGTGATGCCACTTATCGATAGCTTTGCCGGCCTCGGTGGGTTCGAAGTTGAGGTGTCCGAGGTGCAGCGGCATGGCGTGCGGAGCCACCTCGGTCTGGTAGATCGCCGACATATGGTCGGTGAGCTCCGGAGCGATGCAGAAGTCGCGAAGCCACTTCGAGCGGTAACAACCTCCGCGGGTCATGCGTTCGATGCGGTCGGCCGCCGGGGTCGCAAAGGCCCGAAGCCGACGAGCGACATCGAGCATCACCTCGACGCCTTCGTCGCTGAGAACTCGGAATGGCGCAGTCGCCGCTACCGGAGTTGCCTTGGTGCGAATTTCGTCGGATGGATAGCCCAGATCGGCGAGCATCACCGTGGTGGTGGGCGCTTCCAGAGCAAGGTGAACATCGGGCGCAAAGCTCGGCTCATCGTCGAACCACTCGTAGCCGCTGGGACTGGTGGAAGGGAACGGAACGGCGATGCCCATTAGATGACTGGAAGCTCCGGCGCCGCTCGGCGAGAGAGCAACTCGGCGCCATCGGCCCGCACGACCAGGTTTTCCTCGTGCACCATCATCTTGCCTTCGGCCCAGGAATAGCCCGGCTCAAGGGTCAGCACCATGCCCTCCTGTAGCACCGTGTCGTCGGTCTGGGTATTTGAGGGCCACTCGGTCACCTGCATCCCGAGACCGTGGCCCATCCGTCCGACGCTGTTTTTGGCGAGGCCGCCGGTGGGCAGGCCGCTCGCGGAGGTCGATGACCCGCGGCCATCTTCGATCACGCGCATCATCGCCGCCCAAAGATCGCTCGTGGTTGCGCCCGGTCGAACGGCCTCGAGGCCGGCTTCGGTAGCCGCCCACACCACCGCATAGGCGTGTTTCGCCGCATCGTCGGCCGAACCAAAGGCGAAGTTGCGATCGAAGTCCGAGAAGTAGCCGTCATACACCGACCCGGTGTCGAACAGCAGGAGATCGCCATCGGAGATGATCCGGTCGGTGGGCGACTTGATGATGTCGTCGAACCCGCCCGGGCCGGTGCTTCCCACCAGGTACGGAACATCGTCGGCACCACGCTGCAAAATGTCGATACGAAACTTGGCGAATGCCCGCTGCTCGGTGTCACCGATGGAAATGAGCTGGGGCAGCCCATCGAACGCGTCGGAAACAATGCTGCAGACGTGGGCGATCTTTTCGATCTCGCGGGCCGACTTCACCATGCGCAGGCCCGACACAATGTCGGTGACATCGACCCATTCGATACTGCTCAGCTCACGTTGCAGGCCCCCGAAATCCCTCAACGGCATTCGCAGATGCGTCTCGGGACCCATCGGCACGCCGATGGTGGCCGTTGCGCCACCGCTCTCGCGTAGCGTCGATGCCAAAAGGCTTACGCCATCGTCTTCCGGATTCGGCGATGACCAGACGCGTACATCGTCAATCCACGTGCTGCGCATCAGCGAGTCGCCGATGCTGGGAATCACCGCAATTGGTTTGCCATCGGCCGGAATCACCAGGAACCAGGGTCGCGTGGGGCTCAACCAGAACAAGGTCTGGAAGCCGGTGAAGTATCGAACTTCGGGTTCGGTGGTGAGCAACATGGCATCGATGTTGCGCGCTGCCATCATCGCCTGCGCTGCGGCGGTGCGCTTTTCGAACTCTTCGGGCGGAAAGCCTCGCGTTGGTGCGTGTGTCTGCATCGTCCTGAGATCCCACATGTGGTCTAGCAGAAGACACAACCATCTATGCTCTCTGCCCTTGAGTCCATCGACGCACGTGCGATTCGCCGCTTCCCGCCTTCGCCAGGAGATCACTGCGGCCCACACCGCAGTCGGCCTTCAGGTTTTGGATCGGTGGCCACGGCGCGCCTCGCATCGGTCGGCATGGAAGAGTCTTGGCGTCGACCGGGCGTTTGCGTTGCGGTGGGAGTCGCTCCCGCCGCCGCCCGAGGTCGCCCGTTGGCACCAGCGCTTCGATCGCCTGGCCTACACCGGTCCGGTTCGCGCCGTTCGGTCCTGGAGAAGCGCGCAGCTTTCCAATGACTTCACCCCGCATCCTCGACTGGTCAACGTGGGGCTCGGGCCGCGTCACAAGAACTCGTTTCACGCCGCGGTAGCCGCCGATGTCTACCTCGCCGGCCACCCGGCAACAGCGTTGCCGTGGGCAGGTGCCGAAGACCCGATCATCGCCGTGGCGGTCGAGGACGCGATCCCGGGTACTCGCCAGGTGGTGTTCGTCGCGAACGAGGAGGAGACCCGAAAGCGAGCTGCGGCCTGGGGGCCGGGCGCCAAAGGAATCGTCTCGGTTCGAGATCCGCAGCATCCAACGCATCGGGTATTCAACGTGATCTCGAGGGGCAGCACAAGTGCCGACGTCGAGTTCGTCGACTACAGCGACCCACGACAAGACCCCCATGAAGCCGCCCACAACCATTTCGGACGCATCGATGAGCACAGCGGCTTTGCCAGCATCAGGCTTTGGCAAACCTCCGACCTTCCAGATGCTCGCCGGCTGCCCCATGACGTCTTCGCCGACCCGCAGGCCGCGGAGAGCAGACGCAGCGTCATCGAGCAGCTACCCGAGTCGATGCCTGAAGCTGCGCAGCTCCATGCGGTGAACCGCATCTTGTTCATCGGCGATCACGCCTTCGCCAACTGGCTGCTGACCCAGATCGACCGTGGCGCGTGCACCTTTGACGCTGCACAACTGGCGCGACTCCAGGTCGACTGGAGCCAGCTCGAGCCTCTCACCGGCATCGACAGCGCATTGCTGGATTTGGCCGCGACCGGCAGCATCGGCCACGCGACCGACCGAATCGAAATCACGATTGCCGATACTCGACGAACTCGGCGAAACCTGGCGATGCTCGGCCACGCATCTGACCACCAAACCCTCGGTATCCGCAGCGACCCGCTCGACGGACTCCGCGACGACACGATCGAGGTCGTACTCGACCGGTCGACGCTCGACCGCGTGGGGGTTGAACCGGCCCACTACCAGCCTCCGGCCCAACTGGGTTCGAATGCCTCGCAGCTGGTCCCCGCTCGCGATCACAGCTGGGTCGACGCGAATCGGGGCCGCGGCGAGGGGTCGCGAAAAACCAATTGCTGGAACACCGCAGCCGCCGTTGCCGGCTACCTCAGCACGGGGGCGCCCTCGATGAGCCTCCCGATCTCGCGGGCTGCCCCGTTTCGACCAACGATCCCCGAATATCTTCGAATGGTTCAGGCAACGGCGAGTCCGGTTTTTGTGAGCGGTCAGATCGAAGCCGAAGACGTCGTGGCTTCCTGGGGGCCCGCCCACCACGGCCTGGTGCTGGCCGCCTGGTCAGAGATCAGCACACACGTGTTCAACGTGGTTCACGATGGGAGGGCGATCCGCTTCCTCGATGGCCACACCGCCGAGGAAGGCGATTTCAACTTCGACGTTCATTGGCAACGCATCGGCATCGTGCCGGTCGGGCCTCTTCACGCCAGCCTCCACGCCGCGCAGGACCCGGTGAAGATCTAGGACGACACGCTAGGAAAGCGCGTAGTCCGATATCTGCGTGTCGGCCGTACCGAGATCCTCGAAGTTATCGGCGTTCCTCGCGCTCATGAACTCTTTCCACGTGAAGGGACGGTAGCGCTCGACCTCATCGACCAGCTCGGCGATGGGAGCGATCATGGCGTCCGACGGCGGGTTGTAGAAGAAGGGGATGCTCATGCGCGTTTCGGTTGTCATCGGCAGCACCCGGTGCACGGCCGCCCGGTACTGGTCGTTGCTCCAAACCTGCAGCGAGTCGGCGATGTTCACCACGATGGTGCCCGGTTCCGGCGCAACGTCGATCCATCCGTGCTCGGTCGACTCGGCCTGGAGGCCTCCGACGTCATCCTGCAAGAGCAGCGTCAGCACGCCTGGGTCGGAGTGACACCAGAGGGGTGTATCGCCCTGGCCGCCCAGGC
>CAZGVQ010000389.1:0-4174 GCA_964529355.1 uncultured Acidimicrobiales bacterium | reverse complement strand
ACTTCAAGCATTAGCTCAGCGTTCCCTGGGCACGGGCTCCGAGCCGGCGCTCTACTATCGGTCTGTGGCCCGTCGTTCGCTTGCTGCGCTTCTTCAGGATGTTCGGAGCTGCACGGTCTGCTCGGAACATCTTGAGGCTGGGCCTCGGCCGATTGTGCAGCTTGCCAGCACCGCTTCGATCGTGATTATCGGTCAAGCGCCTGGTCGACGGGTTCACGAGTCGGGCATTCCGTGGGACGACCCGAGTGGCCGAACACTCCGTTCATGGCTCGGCCTTACCGACGAGCAGTTCTATGACCCTGATGTGGTCGCCATCCTTCCCATGGGCTTCTGCTACCCCGGTTCGGACAAGTCGGGCGACAAGCCACCGCGGCCCGAATGTGCGCCACTGTGGCACGAAGAATTGCTGGCCCATCTCCCCGAAGACCGCCTGGAAGTCATCATCGGGATGTATGCCCAGAAGCGCTACATCAACGACCGGCGCAAAACACTCACCGAAACCGTCGCCAACTGGGCCTCGTATCTCCCGAGCCAGGTGGTGCTGCCCCATCCCTCACCTCGAAACCGGCACTGGGTCACCAAGAATCCCTGGTTCGAGACCGACACACTTCCCGAGGTTCAGCAGCGGGTAGCCGAAGTTCTCGATCGCTAGAGCGATTCAGTCGTTCACGCCCACACCTTGTCAATCTGCATCGAATCCCCCATTCGAGTCGGCTACCAGGGCCGGTCGCCGACGCCGCCGTAGCGGTTGTCCCAACCGCCGGCGGTTTCGGGAATGTTGTACTTGTCCTCCCACAACATCTCGCGTGCGCCCTTCACGCCGCGCACGATGAGCGCAACGATGGCACCGAACACGAAGCCGCCAACGTGGGCCATCCAGGCCACACCTTCGTCGGGACCGATGAAGAACTGCGACCCCAGCCACACCAGCAGCGGCACGATGGCGGGAAGTCGAACCAGCACGATCACCACGAGGGTGCGCACCTGGGCCTTGGGGAACCACACGGCATACGCGCCCATGACTCCGGCGATGGCGCCGGACGCGCCGATGACCGGCACGGTCGAGTCAACTTGCGCGGCCACGTGGGCAATGGTGGCCACCACCCCCGCCACCAGGTAGAAGATCAGGTATTTCACCCGTCCGACATGGTCTTCAACGTTGTTGCCAAAGACCCACAGGAACAGCATGTTTCCGCCGAGGTGCAGAAGGCTGCCATGGAGAAACATCGAGGTAAGCAACGCCAGGAAGACGTTCTTGGTGGGAAATGCCTTCGGGAGACCGGCGACCACTTCGTCGCTGTCGCAGCCGGTCTGATCACCAGCGAGGGCGTCGTTGATCTCGCTGACGGTGAGCTGACGGCCGTTGACGACCTCGCACGGGACAGCCGCGAACTCGTAGCTGAAGTTGATGTCGTCTCGCACCGTGTCCTGGGGTTGCACGAGAAAGAACACGACAACACATATGACGATGAGGGCAATGGTGACAACTGCCGGCCGTTGAGTGGGGTTCTCGTCCCAAAGTGGAAACATGGATTTTTGACCTTACCGGGTACTCATCAGGCTGGGGGCAACAAAGCAGCCAAAACGCAGGTAGCCTCCCCGAGATGGCAGCACAGTTACTCGCCGGTGGTCCGGTAGCAGAGACAATCCTTTCCGACGTCAAACGGCGCGTGGCCGCGCTTGAGGAGCGGGGCATTACGCCCGGCCTCGGCACCATTCTCGTCGGTGACGACGAAGCCAGCGCCGGGTACGTTCGCAAGAAGCACGAAGCCTGCGCCGAGGTCGGTATCGACTCCGTCAACGTCGAGATTCCCCAGAGCGGCGGCCAGTCCGGTCTTCTGTCGGCGGTCGAGGATCTCAACAACAACCCGGCAGTCGATGCCTACATCGTCCAGAGCCCGGTTCCCGACAACTTCGATTTCAACGCTGCGCTCAACGCAATGGACCCGTCAAAGGATGCCGACGGTCTTCATCCCGAAAACCTCGGAAAATTGGTACTGCAGCAGTCCGGTCCGGTGCCCTGTACTCCCGCCGGTATCCAGGCGCTGTTCGTGCACTACGGCATCGAGGTTTCTGGCAAGCACGTGGTCATCGTCGGTCGCGGCCCCACCCTCGGTCGCCCGCTCTCGCTTCTGCTGTCTTCAAAGCAGGATGGCGCCAACGCAGCGGTCACGACGGTACATACCGGCGTCGCTGATATTGCGTCCTATACCCGCGAGGCCGACATCGTCGTGGCAGCGGTCGGCAAGCCCGGCTCAATCACCGCCGACATGGTCAAGCCCGGCGCGGTCGTCGTCAGCGGCGGCATCAGCTGGGAAGGGCGCAAGCTGCTTCCCGATGTCGATGAAGCGGTCGGCGAAGTCGCCAGCTGGATCACGCCCCGTCTCGGTGGAGTAGGACCAACCACGGTCGCACTCCTGCTCCGCAACACCGTCGCAGCAGCCGAAGCCCACGCCGCCAGCTAGCGACAAACTGCATAACGAGCCTGGCTCGTTATGCAGTTTTAGAGGCTGGCTAGTGCTTCGTTGAACGTGGCGCTTGGGCGCATGGCGGTTTCGGCCAGCTTTGCTTTGGGGTAGTAGTAGCCGCCGACATCCATGGGCTGACCTTGCACGGCGTTGAGTTCCTCGACGATGGTTTCTTCCTGCTCGGCGAGGGTCTGGGCCAGCGGCGCGAACCGGGCGCCAAGTTCGACGTCGGTGGTCTGGGTGGCCAGGGCCTGTGCCCAGTACATGGCCAGGTAGAAGTGGCTACCACGGTTGTCGAGCTCGTTGACTTTGCGTGATGGCGAGCGGCGGTTCTCCAGCACTGCTTCGGTTGCCTGGCCCAAGGTTTCGCCAAGGATCGCAGCCGACTCGTTGTGGGTGACAAGCGCATAATGCTCGAGCGACTCGGCTAGGGCCAGGAACTCGCCCAGGCTGTCCCAACGCAAATGGTTCTCGGCTTCGAACTGCTGCACGTGCTTGGGCGCCGAGCCGCCGGCGCCGGTCTCGAACAGGCCTCCGCCCTTCATCAACGGCACGATGGAGAGCATCTTGGCACTGGTGCCGAGCTCAAGGATCGGGAACAGGTCCGTGAGGTAGTCGCGCAGCACGTTGCCGGTGACCGAGATGGTGTCTTCGCCAGCCTTGGTGCGGGCCAGGGTGAAGTCGGTGGCGTCGGCGACCGACATGATGTGGATGTCGAGGCCGTCGGTGTTCTCCTCGGCCAGATACTGGTTGACCTTCACGATGAGCTCGGCGTCATGGGAGCGGTTCTCGTCGAGCCAGAACACCGCAGGCACGTTGGTGGCGCGGGCCCGTCGCACGGCCAGCTGCACCCAGTCCTTGACCGGGAGGTCCTTCACCTGGCACATCCGCCAGATGTCGCCTGCCTCAACCTCGTGTTCGAGAAGCACGCTTCCGGTTTCGTCGATCACCCGAACGGTGCCATCGGCTTCGAGTTCGAAGGTCTTGTCGTGCGAGCCGTACTCCTCGGCCTTCTGGGCCATGAGTCCAACGTTGGGCACGGTTCCCATAGTGGTGGGGTCGAAAGCGCCGTGTTCCTTACAGAAGGCGACAGTGGCGCTGTAGAGGTCGGCGTAGCTCGAATCAGGAATGACCGCCTTGGTGTCCTGTTGCTCGCCTTCGATGTTCCACATCTGACCGGAGGTGCGCAGCATCGCCGGCATCGAGGCATCGATGATGACGTCGCTGGGCACGTGCAGGTTGGTGATTCCCTTGTCGGAGTTCACCATCGCCAGATCCGGACCGTTCTCATACGCGGTCGTGATATCGGCCTCGATCTGTTCGCGAAGTTCGTCGGGCATCGAGGCAACGGCTTCGAGCACGTTGCCGAAGCCGTTGTTGACATTGGCGCCAGCTTCGTCGAGCGCATCCTGGTGCTTGGCGAAGACCGAGGCGAAGTAGGCCCGAACTCCATGACCGAAGATGATGGGGTCCGAGACCTTCATCATCGTGGCCTTCATGTGAAGCGAGAAGAGCACCTCCTGTGCCTTGGCGTCGGCGACTTGATCGGCCAGGAACGCCACGAGTGCTTTCTGGCTCATGAAGGTGCCGTCGATGACCTCGCCGGCGAGTACCGGGACGTCGTTACGCAGCACGGTGACGGTGCCATCGCCCGCGGTGTGCTCGATGCGAAGCGACCCGGCCTTCTCGATGGTGAGCGACTTCTC